>JAADBR010000054.1 GCA_009995705.1 Microcystis aeruginosa W13-11 | reverse complement strand
GGGTCTTCTAGATGCTGAAAATGTTTCAAGACACTGTTTCTTAAAACCTTTGCCTCTCGCTCTTGCTTGGGGTTTAAAACTAGGAGACCAAAACCGGATGCCATGCTCAACTGCTACACTATAGCGGTATGCAGTCGAATGAGGTATACTGCAACAAGCTATAAGTCAGTCTAGGCAAGACTTTGTCTGTATCTCACTCAAGCGAATACCGCTATAGCTTATCTTAAAATGTAGTGTGCGGCTTACCTGCCATCCTTATTTGACTGACGGCTAACTGCTATATTTTCTGATGATGACATAAATAGCGACAATTATAGGCGAATAGCTATGAGCTTTGGTGAAGAATTTCAATTACTGCTGCGAGCCCGTTATCCTCTCATCTATGTTACCACCTTAGAAGAAGAACGTCTCGAAAAAGCGATCGCCGATATTGCCAAACAGAGCAATAACCGTGCTGTCTATGTCTGGGATTTTGTGGATGGTTATCAAGATAATCCCAATAATGAGAACTTTGCTCGGCGTAATCCCCTGCAAGCTCTTGAATTCGTCGAAAAGCTGCCGACTAACATCGCCGCCATCATAATCTTACGCGATTTCCAGCGCTTTCTCGAAGATATTTCCATCGCCAGAAAATTGCGTAATCTTGCCCGTTCCCTGAAATCTCAGCCTAAAAACCTAATCATCGTCGCTCCCGAACTGTCTATCCCCTCGGATCTCACCGAAGTAATCACCGTCGTCGATTTTCCCCTCCCCAGTGGCGAAGAAATTAAACAGGAAATTCAGCGATTAATCGCTGCCACCGGACAACCCGTCAAAGAACCACTCCTGGATGAATTAGTGCTTTCTGCCCAAGGATTATCCCTAGAGAGAATTCGTCGGGTTTTAGCCAAATGTTTAGCCAGTCACGGCAAAATTGAGCCAGAGGACGTGGAGTTAATTTTGGCAGAAAAACGCCAATCGATTCGTCAAACCCAGATATTAGACTTTTATCCCGGCACAGAGCAGATTTCTGACATCGGCGGCCTAGATAATCTCAAAGACTGGCTGATTCGTCGCGGTGGTGCTTTTAGTGAACGCGCCCGCGCCTACGGTTTACCCAATCCCCGGGGCTTACTATTGGTGGGAATTCAGGGGACGGGTAAATCCCTGACAGCGAAAGCTATTTCCCATCATTGGCACTTGCCGCTACTACGTCTAGACGTGGGGCGTTTATTTGGCGGATTGGTGGGAGAATCGGAATCACGCACCCGTCAGATGATTAATCTCGCTGAAGCTTTAGCTCCCTGTGTGCTGTGGATAGACGAAATCGATAAAGCTTTCGCCGGAGTGGATGGGAAAGGCGACGGAGGAACCACTGGACGGGTTTTCGGGACTTTTATCACTTGGTTAGCGGAGAAACAATCGCCGGTTTTTGTCGTCGCTACGGCTAATAACATCCAATCTTTGCCCCCGGAAATGTTGCGAAAAGGACGCTTCGATGAGATATTTTTTGTCGGACTACCTAGCCAAAAGTCCCGCGAGGAGATTTTTAGCGTTCATCTGGGGAAAGTCCGGCCCCATAATCTAAAAAGTTATGATATAAAGCGACTAGCCTACGAAACTCCTGATTTTTCGGGGGCAGAAATCGAACAAACCATCGTGGAAGCGATGCACATCGGGTTTAGTCAAAATCGCGACTTTAGCACCGATGATGTGCTTGAGGCCGCTAGTCAGATTATACCCCTGGCCCGCACTGCCCAAGAACAGATCCAGTTTCTACAGGATTGGGCCAAGTCTGGTAAAGCTCGTTTAGCCTCTCGCGATGATCGTTTTAATGTTAATCCTAACAGTTAATTTAGCACCAATATGAAGCGTTTATCTGGTTTATTACAATTTATGGTCGGTTTTGTCCTGGGAGTGGCAATTTTAGTCGGTGGGGCCACTGCTGTCGCCTATATGCTTCTCTCCGGTATGAATTCTAATCCTCCTAAACCCGTCTTTACCGAGGAGAAAAAAGAGGAAACTAAGGAGGAAAAAGCTGCTAAACCCATCCCCACTACTCCTGTCCAAGAACAACCCCAAGCTGAGGTGAAAGAGTCTCCTACAGCTGCACCAGCGCCAAAAGCTGCCCCGAAACCCAGTCCCGAAGAAACAAAAAAAGAAACCACATCGTCCGGTTATCAAGCGCGGGTGACATGGCAAAGCGGTTTAAGTCTGCGCTCGGAACCTACCAGTGAATCTACTCGTCTCGGCGGTCTGGATTATAATACTAAAGTCAGTGTGGTGGGAACCAGCAGCGATGGCCAATGGCATCGCGTGCGTCTGTCCGATGGTCGCGAAGGTTGGATTAAAGCGGGTAATATTTCCAGAGTTCAATAAGGTGTAGGGTTTTACTCATTTTTAGGGGGTCAATTACCTAATTGTCAAGGTCTAAAAGTATTATCAAACAATGTTTTTAGATTTATTCGGCAAACCCTAAATATTTAGAAGGGATAGATTTTTTTAATCTATCCCTTTCCCTTAATTCAAGAACGATTGTCGCGATTAACTTTTCTGATTAACCAATAACTTGCCGCTAAAGCTAAGGTTCCGACGGTGAGGGCAATTAAATCATCTTTACTGTATTTCTTGGGATCAAAAATAATAATTTTTCGAGAGATGGCAATTAAAGCCGTAACTACGACTAATTCAACCTGTACAATGTGTTTTCTTAGGTAAGCAGTGATGTTTTCTAATAACTCTAAGGCAATTAAAATATTGAGAAATAAACCGAAAATTTCAATTAAAGTTTTGCCGAAAAAACCGATGGGTTCTGTAGTAAATAAATCTCTGATTAGAATAACTACTAGATCATAAAGAGAAACAATAATAACAACAATTAAGGCTACGGATAAAACCTTAGAAACTAAGTTTTCAACGACATGAATCGACCTCATGAAATTTTCATCGCGCCATTGTTGACCAAAATTGATAAGTAGTTTCCGTATCTGTTTGAGCATGATCAATTAAGTAAAAAGTAAAAATTATTATTGTATTTGACTGCTAATTGTTCTATTTAGTTAACAAGTAAGCTGATCCCCCCTTGATCCCCCCTTGATAAGGGGGATGTCTGACAATTTTTAACATCTAAGTAGGGAGGCACAATTATTTGTAGGATAGGTTAGCGGTAGCGTAAACCATGCGGTCGTTGGGTTTCATGCTTCAACCCAACCTACGTTCATCTTATATTTCATTCCACCCACCCACTTACCTACTTAGGAATGATTTTACTTGAAAAAGGCTTCCCTAGAAAAAAAATCTAGGTGCGATCGCTATTAAGTCAACCGCACCAAAAACTAATACAAATGCTCGCATCTAGCTGACATCATCGTGAGCGAAACGATTATAGAGGAAGTCGAGGGCATAGTTACGCAGACGATAATATTCCGGATCCTCCATAATTCTCTCCCGATCGCGGGGACGGGGGAAATGAATATTCATCACTTCGCCGATTTTCGCTTCTGGTCCATTGGTCATCATCACCAGCTTATCAGCGAGGAAAAGAGCCTCATCGATATCATGGGTAATCATCAACACCGTACAGCGTTTATCTTGCCAGATTTTCAGTAATTCTTCCTGTAATTCCTCTTTAGTAATCGCGTCCAAGGCACCGAAAGGTTCATCGAGAATCAACACTTCCGGACGGATAGAAAGAGCGCGAGCGATCGAAACCCGTTGTTTCATCCCCCCGGAGATTTGGGGAGGGGTTTTATCCATAGCTTCGGTTAAACCCACCATAGCTAAATGTTCCCGCACGATCGAGCGTTTTTGTGCCTCGGTCGCATTGGGAGACACCGCATCTACCGCAAGATAGACATTTTCAAAAACGCTTAACCAAGGCAACAAAGCATAGTTTTGAAACACTACCATGCGATCGGGCCCGGGTTTAGTAATTTTCTTACCGTTAACTTTAACGATGCCATCGGTGGGAGAAGAAAAACCCGACACCATATTTAATAGGGTCGATTTACCGCAACCGGAGTGACCGATCACACAGATAAATTCACCTTCATTGATCCTGAGATTAACATCCTTAAGGACAGTGTAGGGGCCTCTAGCCGTGGGATAAACCTTAGAAACTCCTTCAATGGTGACAAAAGCTTCTTTACTGGGGGCCTGGGTTGCTCGGTTAACTGTGTCGGTGGTGGTGTACATGATTAGTCTTTGGGGGAAATTAGTTAATAGGGGCAATGACCGGAGATAATTGGCTAATAATTATCCCCTTGGTCGATTTTTAGGCAATTTTGCGAGATTCGCTGGCACTAGGACGAGCATCAATAGCTACTTCGGCCATGGTGACGTTTTGTTTGATCTCTAAACTATTGAGATAACCGATCGGATCTTCGGCATCAAACTCGATACCATCGAATAAAAGGATCGGTGTGCGACGATATTTAATATCCCCTAGACCCAATTCCCGGGCCGCGGTACTAAAGACACCCACCCGACAGACGCGTTCGAGAATTTCTACCCAGTTACGGGGGAAAGGAATGTGGCCCCAGCGTGCCATTTGGGTCATCATCCAGAGGTGTTCGGTGCGACTGGGACGATTTACACCATCTCCATAGAACAGATGGTGTGCATATTCTTTCATCGGTCGATCGAGACTGCACGCGTAGGAGTTGGGATCACCCAGTTGGATATAATCAATATTGGTACTAAGATACTGACGACTGGCGAGGATTCGACGAATTTCTTCCTGATTCCCTTCCCCGGCACAGTAGCGACAACCTTCCAGCAGTGCTTTAACTAAAGCGACGTGGGTATTAGGGTATTTATTGGCCCAATCTTCCCGGACTCCCAGGGCCTTACCTGGGTGGCCCTGCCAAATTTCTAAGTCGGTAGCAACGGTGTAACCGATACCCTCCATGGCAGCCCTGAGATTCCAGGGTTCACCGACACAGTAACCGTCAATACTACCGGTTTTCAGGTCGGCTACCATTTGGGCTGGGGGAATAGTTTCGAGGTGAACGTCTTGATCCGGGTCAATTCCCGCTGCTGCTAACCAGTAACGCAGGAGCAAATTGTGCATGGAGGAAGGGTGAACAATGCCGAAAATATGTCGCTGCTCCTTCGATTCCAATAGCATCTGTTTTAAAGCGTTACCGTCAATCACTCCCTCTTCATAGAAGCGTTTAGCGAGGGTGACACCGTTACCGTTACGAGTCATAGTCAGGGCGCTGACAATCGGCAAAGGTTGCTCCTGATAACCACCGACGGTTAACCAGGTGGCCATTCCTGAGGGCATTTGCGCCCCATCGAGGAATCCCCCCGCGATCCCGTCCACAATGCCTCGCCAACTGGTTTCCCGGACTAAATTCACCTCATCTAGACCATGTTTAGTGAAGAATCCCTTTTCTTTGGCCACCGCAAGGGGAGCGCAAGCGGTGAGGGGAACAAAACCGATTTCTAGATTGACTTTTTCTAAACCGTGACGGGCAATAACTTCGACCTTGCGAGCGCGTAGTTTTTTGATCCGTTTTTGTTGGTTGAGGAAATAGATAATTTCACTCCGGAGACTGTAGTAACTGGGGTGTTCTACCACTTCCATGCGTTTGCGAGGACGGGGGATATCTACTTCCAAAATACCGCCAATTTTTGAGCCAGGACCGTTGGTGAGCATGACGATGCGATCGGATAATAACACCGCTTCATCCACATCGTGCGTCACCATTACCGAGGTCATTTCGTATTCTTCGCACAGCTGCATTAACTGTTCCTGTAGATTACCTCTAGTCAGGGCATCTAACGCCCCAAAGGGTTCGTCTAAAAGCAGGACTTTCGGACGGATAGCCAAGGCGCGAGCGATCGCTACCCGTTGTTTCATCCCCCCCGATAATTCGTTGGGACGTTTATCCACTGCATGACGAAGATTGACCAGATCGATATATTTTTCGACTTCGGCTTTTCTTTCATCTTCTGATAGTTGGGCGAGAACTTGATCGACGGCCAGAGTGATATTTTCTTTGACGGTTAACCAGGGCAAAAGGGAATAGTTTTGGAAGACTACCATGCGATCGGGTCCCGGTTTTTTAATGCTTTGACCTTGCAAAGTCACCACTCCTTCCGTGGGCAAGTCTAAACCGGCGATCATGTTTAAGAGGGTGGATTTTCCGCAACCGGAGTGACCGATGAGGGAGATAAATTCCCCTTTTTCGATCTGTAAATCAATCCCTTTTAAGGCCACATATTCACCGCCACCACTGAGGGGGAAGACCTTATCAATTTTATCGACAGCGACAAACAAACTCATAGTTTTTTCTCCTTAAATTGGTTCAAGTTTCAGTTATTTGAAAATGGGGAAAATTTCCCCATCGATCCCCTATTGACGAACGATTTGATTTTGTAACCAAGCCATAAAGCGATCGAGTAATAAACCCACCCCACCGATATAAAATAGCGCGAGAATAATATCGCTGATGTAGTTATTTTGGTAGGCATCCCAGATAAAGAAACCGATACCGACGATACCAGACATAACAATTTCAGCAGCAATAATCGCTAACCAAGCTAAACCGATCGCAATTCTCAAACCGGTGAAGATGTAGGGAAGTGCCGAGGGAATTAATATCTTGAAGAAGAATTTTTGGTTAGACAATTGCAACACTTGTTTAACGTTGATATAGTCTTGGGGAATTTGTTGAACACCGACGGTGGTATTAATCAAAATTGGCCAAACTGCGGTGATAAAAATAACGAATAAGGCAGCGGGTTGGTTTTGTTGTAAAGCGGCCAAAGATAGGGGAACCCAAGCGAGAGGCGGAACTGTGCGGAGGAATTGGAAAAGGGGATCGAGTGCCTTATTTAAGAAAGGATTTAAACCGACCATAATCCCCACGCCAATACCCACCACTGCGGCAAAAGAATAACCGATTAATACCCGTTTTAGACTTTCGAGAGTTTGCCAGAATAGTCCCTTATCAATACCTCCACGGTCAAAGAAAGGATACATTAAATAGGTGCGGGTACGCTCATTAGTAATAATGTCCGATGGCGGCGGTAATTTAATCAATCCCACCATAGACATTAACTGCCATAAAATCAGGAAAAATAAAATACCCACAATCGGAGGAAGGATATCCCCAGAATGCTTTTTCCAGAATTTACTAAAATTGAAACCACCGTTACTTTTTCTGCTGACGCTAGTTGCCATTTTGCCGTTTTCCTTTGTTGAAGATAAAGTTACTTGATTGGGAAGAGAAGAAAACATTTTTGGGATTGATAGACTAGATATTTTATGCAACCAGCCTATCGGGAAAAACTCGCTATTTTTTAATCGCCAAACTATCGAGATAAGCTTGGGGATTAGCGGGGTCAAAAGTTTTGCCATCAAAGAATTTTTCGACACCGCGGGAGGTACTGGTGGGAATATCGGCCGCGGGAACTCCTAATTCTGTGGCTGCCGCTTTCCAAAGATCCTCGCGGTTAACTTTGTCGATTAATGTTGAGGCAGTGGTTAAAGTTTCTTTCGGCAAGAAACCCCAACGAACACTTTCGGTTAAAAACCAGAGATCATGACTCTTATAGGGATAGGAAACGCTACCGGCGGGATCTTTCCAGTAGAAAACCCCTTTATTTTTGTCGGTGATTTCCGGTTTACCGTCACCCATTTTCTGCATTCCTTTGAGGGGACCGGCGATAATTTCTTCTTTGAGGTTGAAATAAGCCGGTTTAGCGAGAATTGCTGCCGCTTCTGCCCGATTTGCCTCTTGATCGAGCCATTGCTGCGCTTCCATAACTCCTTTTAATAGTGCCTTAGTAGCTTTCGGGTTTTTATCCACCCAATCGGCGCGGATAGCGAGGTATTCTTCTGGGTGATAGGGCCAGATTTCTGCGGTTAAAGCTGACATAAAACCGATCTGATCAGCCACAATTCGCGCCGGCCAAGGATCGCCGGTACTAAACGCATCCATAGTTCCCGTTTTCATGTTGGCCACGGTTTGGGCTGCGGGTACGGCAATTAGGTTAACATCCGTATCGGGGTTAATACCACCAGCGGCTAACCAGTAACGAATCCAGAAGTCTTGATTAGCTTTCGGGAAAGTATAGGCAGCTTTGAAGGGAGTTCCCGTCGTTTTCATGCCAAGGATGTAATCTTTGGCGGGTTTCAGGTCTAAACCGATATTTTTACCCTCGTGTTTACCTGCGATCGCAATTCCGTTACCCTGGGTGTTTAACTGCGCTAACACATACATGGGGACTTTAACGTTATTTTTGGTGATTAGTCCCTCGGAAATTAGGTAAGGCATGGGCATTTGCCACTGTCCCCCGTCAATTCCGCCCGCATCTGCCCCAATTTCGACGTTATCCCTAGCAGCGCCCCAGTTAGCTTGTTTGGAGACCTCCACATCCGGCATCCCGTGTTTAGCGAAAAAGCCTTTTTCCTTGGCAATAATTAAAGGTGCGGCCTCAACAATAGGAATATAACCTAATTTAATTTTGGTGGTTTCAGGAGCCTCTCCGGGGGCCACCGCAACGGGAGAAGCAACCGGGGAAGCGGGCGCGGTGGTGCTGGTTCCACCCGTACTGTCGGGGGGATTACCCAGACAACCTTTCAGGACAACAGCCCCTGCTGCTGAAACTGCCGCCGTGGTTAAAAATTTCCGTCTCGAAAAATTTGACATAGAATCTCCTACCTGCTTGCTAAAGCAAATATGTGTGCTGAATTATGGGTAAAGGAATCCCTCGCTAAACTTTCCTTTTAGCCTGTGCTATAGAAATTTAGCTATGGAATATTGAATCTCGATTGAACTTACTAAATAAGTCTAGCGGAATTTGGAAAAAATAATTAATCTGAGCGAGAATTTTATGTACAAAAATTTAATTCGATTGATAAGGATTAATTAAGACCATTGATATATCTAGCTTCTAGCCACTTAAGCCTGTCTGTGGACTTGCCGAAAAAGGCTGAGTGGGGGCGCCGGAGATAGGAGAAACAATAAAATGGGCTAAGGGTGAGTTTTAGGAATGCGGATCCTTCCGGCTTGGTAGAATGGATAATATGCTTTCACCCCAAAGTAATGACCAGATCTAAAAAGCCGAAATCACCGAACTCCTCTGATTCGCCTACCTCTCCTTCCTTGGCGCTGTCTTCCCTACATTTTCGTCTGCAAGCTTTAGAGGAGGAGCATCAGTGGCTTCTCAAGCAGATTGGCAGAAAACGCAACGAACTGAAGAAATTCCTCGACCAGATGCGTTCCTTGGCGACGGAGATTTTCCAGAGAGGGCAACCTCTCTATGAAAAACTTACCGACCTCGACAGCGAAATACACGCCCTTTTTGACGAAATCCTCACTGCTAGAAAATTGGGGCAGCAGACAAAAAAAAGCATTCTCGGAATTTACGAGACACTTCAGTTAACGGGGGTGATTAGCCCGAAATTTGACGATGGAGATGAAGAACTAGACGAACTTTTCGGAGACGAAGAACCAGAAGGAGCATCAGAGCAATCCGCGCAGGATTTCTTCTCTGGGGGAGACTCCTATAACCGTCACGATGATGGAACAGAGCTATCATCTGAAAGCTCGCCTAAATCTCCTGAATCTAGACAAATACGCCGCACTTTCCTGAGAATGGCCGAGATTTTTCACCCCGATAAGGTTACGGATCCCGAAACTCGGATGCGTCACAACGAGATTATGAAGGAAGTCAACCGCGCCTATAAAGAGGGAGATATTGCCAAACTGCTCGAAATCGAACGACAGTATCAAATGGGGGACACTTTCGAGGTTGAAGGCTCATCGGAAAGCGACCTCCAACGACAGTGCGAGAAGGTTGAAACCAATAACGAACTACTCAAAAAGCAATACGAGAACCTAAAAAGAGAACTGCGCTCGGTGCGAAATACCCCGGAAGGCGAGATGGTGAGGGCTAGTCGTGCTTGTGAGAAGGATGGCATCGACCCGATTGAGCAAATGCTAGAGGAGATGAAATTACAAGTTCAATCCACCGAAAAAATCTATAATTTTGTCCTGGACTTCCGCGATAAAAAGATAACGGTTAAACAATTCCTGCGCGGACCGGCCAGGAATATGGGCAGCAGCCCGGAAGAGATGGAAGACATTCTTGATCAACTTCTGGAGCAACTTCGCAGAATCAGCCATTGAAGAGAGAAAGCCAATATTTAGGGTATGCGGCAAAAAGTTTTTCCTGGGGGCTGAGTAACGCACAGAAAACGGGTTTCTCGGAGAAACCCGTTTTCTACTCATGCAAACGACAAAAGGGGGAATAAATAATCAGTTTTTAATAACCATATTTAGTATTATAGCGGTATGCAGTCGAATGAGGTATACTGCAACAAGCTATAAGTCAGTCTAGGCAAGACTTTGTCTGTATCTCACTCAAGCGAATACCGCTATAGTTAATTGTCCAACCGTCTTTTTTAATGGCATTTCCCACAAGATTATGGTAGTAATCCGCCGGCTGCCATGGCTACAGTTCCCCCCTAAATGCCTTTTGTAAAAGGGAATTAAAGAGATTGTCTTGCTGATGCAGAAAGTTATTCATCTTCATTAAATTATTTTGAATAAATATATCTAATCTTGCGAAACCTTTTTGAAGCTCAATAGGGGGAAGTATAATTAATAATTCCTTGAGCTTACTGGAATTAACACCAGGTTGAGCTGAACCACTGGAATTTTGTTGGATTTGCTTCCAATAGAACTCAGTTTTAAAAAAATATGCTAAATATTCAGGACTTATCAAGCTAGATGGTCTGACTCTTATTAAATATGATGCAAATAAAGTATTTTCAGGGCAGTGACGAATTAAAAAACTCTTACCTGTTGTTGCTCCAGTTCTAGCAAAAACGATATCACCAGAAACTATAGAATATTTTTGTATATCTTTTTTATCACCTGAGCAGAACGGTACACTTTCCCAATTAATTTCACCATTTTGAATATCAGTAATTCTAAGCATTTTAGTGGCAGTAGGTACAAAATCCGCAGACGCAGTAATTCCATAGCTAATACTTTCTGATACTTTTTCTAACTTTACAATCTCCCACCCTTTCGGATTAGTAACAGGATCACCGAACATCTCTAGGAAAGTTGATCGCAATAACTCCTTAGTCAAACGAATTGCCTCTTTGCGCTTGCGTCGCACCCCATCCGCTTTATCTAAAATTGCCGCAATTCTTCGCTGTTCTTCGAGGGGTGGGAGAGCAATAGGAATATTATTAGCCGCAGTCTTAGTTAGCTTCCCTCGTGTACTTCCAGTAATAAACGGGGTAACGTCATATCTTTCTAAATGACGGCAGATGTATCTAATATCGACATCTTTTTTGGGTCGCAAAACATGAGCGTGATTGTTAACCCAACATTTTCCCTCCACTTGATAAGCAATAGTCTTATCAGCATCCCCAAAATGCCCTCCGTCTTCCGCTAAAAGTACAAGAGGCTCATCAAAGATATAATCGGCCACGGAGTCCTGCTGACCATTAGCTCCATAATATGGATATGGTCCAGGCACTCGATCTTTTTGAGTAATTGGTTTTCTCTTACTATCGAGGAAATCAACGACTTCTGACAAAGGGCGGTGAGGCCACTTCTTTGTGATTTCTGATGGATAGATCATGATCATCCCAACATCTCCTTTAACGCGTGTAAAACCTGATCAATCTTATTTTAAAACATAAATCAAATATCCTTTCGGTTGACTAAAACGGTGGGTTACGACGGATTGTTAGATTGACTTTAACGCCTAGATTGTTGCCGTCTAACCCACCCTACTATGAACTCTTCTCCCCCCTTTTTAAGGGGGGTTGGGGGGGATCGAACCTAAAATCTATTTTTAATTTAATTATAACCAGCTACTTAGGGTCGCAGATACTAGAAAAAAATCAAGCCACTACAGTGGCACCCTTGAGATAATCTTCTAGTTGGCGATCATTATCGTGACTGAGATTGCCTAGAGGTAAAGTTTCGACGCTAAAAGCTCTCACCTCGCTAACTTCTAATGTATCTTTGATCTGAAAATTCCCTGCGGCCGTCACTTCAATTAACACTGAAATGGAGTGAATACGCGGATCACGTTCAAAAGAGGAATAAACCCCGACTAAACGCCCTAAACTGACTAAATTTAATCCCGTTTCCTCTTTTAATTCCCTTTGAGCAGTATTAAAAATATCTTCCCCCCAATCGATCATTCCCCCCGGTAGGGCCCATTTGCCGGTGTCCCTGCGTCGGATTAAAACAATTGTACCATCAGCAAGCAACGGAATTATTGTCACCCCAGTTACAGGATGACGAAAGATAATTCCCATCACACTTTTAATAAAATACCAAACACGATCCATAGGAATTAGGAGATAGGGAGATGGGGGGATAGGGAGATAGGGAAATTTTAACTAATACCCCAAAACCCAAAACCCATAACCCATAACAATATCAATCATGATCGAGAATGGCTTTAGCTTGAATTAAAGCCGATCGCACTTGTTCAAAACCTGTGCCACCATAGCTATTACGGGCCGCCACCACCTGACGAGGAGCGATCGCGTCGTAGATATCGGCCTCAAAAGCTGGATGTAATTCTTGCCATTCCGTCAGGGTTAAATCTTTTAATAACTTACCCGCTGCCAAACTGCTTTTAACGACTTTCCCGACTAAATTATAAGCTTCTCGAAAGGGAATCCCCTTACTGGCTAAATAATCCGCCACATCCGTCGCATTAGAAAAATCTTCCGCCACCGCGTTAGCTAATCGGTCGGTTTTAAATTGAATGCCGGTGACTAAAAGTACCGTCATCGCTTGTAAACAAATCCGCACGGTTTTAACGCCATCAAATAACGCCTCCTTGTCCTCCTGCAAGTCTTTATTATAGGCTAGGGGTAAACCCTTCATTAAGGTCAATAACGCTTGTAAATGCCCAAAAACCCGCCCTGTTTTGCCGCGCACCAATTCGGGAACATCAGGATTTTTTTTCTGGGGCATAATGCTGGATCCCGTGGCACAACTATCGGTGAGAGTGATAAAACTAAATTCTTGGGAAGACCAGAGAATCATTTCTTCGCTCAAACGGCTCAGGTGTACCATAATCAGACTAGCGGCCGTCATGAATTCAATGGCAAAATCTCGATCGCTAACTCCATCGAGGCTATTGTTGTACACCTGCTCAAAATCGAGTAAATTGGCACTGTAATGACGATCAATCGGAAAAGTCGTCCCCGCTAAAGCGCCACATCCCAGGGGCGAAATATTAGTCCTGGCGCGAATTTGCCCTAATCTTTGGTGATCCCGTTCGGCCATTTGAAAATAAGCGAGAAGATGATGGGCTAAACTAATCGGTTGAGCGCGCTGTAGGTGGGTATAACCGGGGATCAGGGTTTCCAGATGGTGTTCAGCGTGATTGACTAAAGCTTGCTGAAAATTGCGAATTTCTTGCCGAATATCATCGATTTGTTGTCTAAGATACAGACGTATATCCGTTCCTACCTGATCATTCCGCGAACGGGCCGTGTGCAGTTTTTTGCCCACATCTCCCACAATCTCAGTTAAACGACGTTCTACGGCAAAATGCACGTCCTCTTGATCGATACTAGGGTTAAAGTTGCCGGTGCGGTATTCTTGACGAATTTGTTCCAATCCAGAGACGAGACTATCAGCTTCTTCGTGGCTGATAATACCCGTATAGGCGAGCATTTTAGCGTGAGCGATCGATCCGGTGAGATCATACTCGATTAATTCGATATCAAAGCCAATACTGGCGTTAAATTCTACGATCGTAGGATGGAGACTACCTTCAAAGCGATCGCTCCAAGTTTTCTTTGCTGTCACTGTTTTTGTTAGATGATTGTGGTTGACAATCTCCACCCTAAAAGTGCGGAGATTCTTGATCTGAATCCTGCCTCTACTAGCAAGGCTAATTTTGGTCTTACAGTTCCATGTCTAGTCCGACTACACTTATAATAAGGCAAGCACTCTTAAAGACTACTCCCCAAGCATAAATTTCTGTCTGTCCCACTGTTAGAAATTTTGAGATCACGGAGTAGGACGTTTAACCTGTTTCCTCGCGTTCTCACGGTCAGCAACCTACAAACACCCGTAACACAAAGTAGTCCTAAAAGGACGGGGTTTTAACCCAAATTTTCGATAAGAATAGCAAGAATTGCTCACTCTGGCTGAAGGCTGATAGGCGAAAAGCTAATAAGAAGTAAAACCTCGAAACATATAACCGACAATCAAACCGATTAATAAAGCCCATGCTTGCCCAGTTTTGACGAAATTTGCGAAGGCTTTCTGGACATTGCCGATGATATCCACGTCTTGCTCGGAAATAGTCATCAAGACATTGGCAAGAGGCGAAAAATCGATCGAGACAGATAGATGATGGAATATGTCGATCACGATGGCATTCCTCAAAAACGAAAATCTACAGAACAAGTTAACATGAAAACGACTAAATCAAAACCACCTTTGTCTCCCCAGGGGTGAGTTGGAGGGGAGGTCACTTTTAAGATGATTGAGATTGCTGGTAATAGAATAATAGTAAATTGCCTGCTTTTGCTAAATCTTGCCCAAAGGCGATAATTCCTTCTTGATGACCACTCGTCACTAAAATTTGTTGCTCCTCTAGACGATCTTCTTGACATAAACGGATAATTTCTGGGGTTCCATAGGCGATATTTTCTTGAGTGGTCGGCACTTGATACATCAAATTTTGCCACAGGGGGCGATGGTGAATATGAATCACCCCATTAATCTGGGGATTCGCTTCATAAATCGCTGCGTGGGTGAAAGTTTCTGAAGAGGCAGCGATTGTTCCCCGACAAGTGACCAGATTTTCTTGCCAATCGTAGTCTATAAGGGTGGTGTAATGGGATTCATCTAATACTGGTATTCCTCCGGTGTTAGTGCCAGAAATAATAATTTCCTTGTCTATTTTTCCTCGTTGACTCACATTCCCAAAACCGATTCCATTATCGTATTGACCGATTAATCCCAGTCGATAGAGGCGATTGCACCAATAATTTAATTCCGCAATCTCTGAGCTTGCTAAGGGACGGTCAGAAATCCAAGTACAATTATATTTAACGTAACGTTCATCAATCATAGATTTTTCTGAAAATATTCAGGATAATTTTGACAAACTTTCTGTACAAATTCTTGGAGATGATAGGAAATATTAGAGATGTAATTATCTTTAATTACTTGAGAAAATAGGGGTAAAACTTCCGTATCTAAGGCGGGGTTAAATAACTCGATCGGTAGGATTAAATCGGAACATTCCCGCACATCAATGTCCTCAAAATTATCGGCTACAATTAACCAAAGAGGTCGCACCCAAAGAGCCGAACGACTTTCGATCACCTGAATTACTTCTCCGTATAAAGTTCGATTTTTGCAGAATAAACTAACAATTTGATGGGGAGTGAATGTGTTCATAGACAATTCTAGTTTTCCTCGATCAGCTAAGACGCATTTTAATCGCTTATTCTTAGATTAGCCGAATCTTCCCCCAATCTCTTTACTCTTGCCAGAGCCAACAGTAAAGAGTATCTCATCCCCACAAGCAATTTAAATGCGCGGGCAGCTTATCTTTCACTGATCACTGAAAAAAGCTTGCCACTTGCCGATCCTTTGCCAGATCGGGAAAAAACTCCGTTAGAATACGGAAAGCCGTTTACAAAACGATACAAAATCATGACCGTTGCTTACCCTCGTAAATTCAAGAAGACGATGAGCGCTCGCGACATCATGAAGCGTGTCATTAGCGATCGCGAAATTCATCTTGTCACCCTCAACCGTTACCGCTACAACGAACAACGTAGCTGTAAAGACCTGACCGAACTGATCGAAACCTTAGACGGACAACCCAAAGAACTGATACAGGAGCTTTCCCACCACGTCGCCGATGAGGCGCGCCATGCCTACTGGTTGACCGATTTATTAATCGAATTGGGGGCCGATGTGGGGAAACCACCGGGGTTGTCCTATATCGATGAATTTGAACGTCTTCTTGATCAAGATCAATTCCAAGGCGAAGAAAAAAGAGAAGATGGACTGATTGCGGCCCTGGCGGCAATTAACGTCACGGAAAAACGGGGATGCGAATACTTTGCTGCCCATATTTATGCCCTCAAAGCAGGGGAACAAACCCCGGAAAATCTGAAAATTCAGGAAACGATCGCCAAAATCTTTCCCGAAGAAGCGGGTCATGTGCGTTGGGGTAATCGTTGGTTAGCCAAAATTGCCCAAAAAAGCCCCGAACATCGGCAAAAAGTCGAAAAAGCCAGGGCCAAATACTCAGCGATCGAACAGGCCGCCTATGAATCGGGTATGGATATCACCCTGGGGGCAGAATTACGCCGCGTCGGTCATTTAATGGAAATCGCCGCCACTATGCCGCTCTGGGAACGTCCTCAATATCTGATGGAACATTTACCCCAATCCCTTCTCGACCCGAAATTGCAATTATTCCGGGTAGAAGTGGCTCAAAAAGCCTGGAATCGTGATCCACAAATGTTTATGGAAAGCTTTTTACCGATGTTTTTTAATGCGGACGGCAATATCGGCAAAAAAGAGAAAGTCAACTAATTTAACCTTGATTTTCGGGGGCAATCATTCAGCGATCGCTAAATAAATGTTCAGCGAGGATCGAGAAAATCAGCTATTGTTTTAAATAGGGGTGAGTTCTCGGCTTTGGGGCCAGAGAAGCACCACTTTTTTACTGTTTATTTTGGCTTTTCTCTTTTGGATTATGCGTCTTTTAGCTGCCTTCGATCGCTATCCCGATAGTGTATCGTTAACCCTAGAACCAGTAGCCACCGACTCGCAAAAATTTGATTTATATTTAACTTTACACCTACAAGCTCAAATTCAATCTCTCCTCGGCGGGGAAATTAAATGGGGACTAAAAGGAGGAAAATTAGATTTTGTTTTAGTTAATTGTCACCTAACACCAAATACCCTTTCTAGTCAAGAGTTACACATAAATCGTATTAATAATCATCAATGGCGGTTATCTTTCAAGAGTCCTCAGTCAATATTTACAGGATATCTCGAAAGGATTAACCTAGGAACCGTCAGTGTGGAGGAAGAACTTTATCATCTCACTGTGCAATTTTCCCTAACAGCTGCCGATATTTGTATCACGGAAACATCGGGATTATGGAAACACGATCTAAGTCCCAATAAACATAGTATTTTAGAGCGAAAGTTAGCATTTTTCCTAATGGAAAATCAATTTGATGCCTTTTTAAGTCGTATTTCTTTGGGTTCATCGCAGGTGGAAGTAGATAATGTTCTAGTTGAACCGCAACCAGCAGCATCAGAAAATTTAGAGAAATTGCAGACACAAATCGAGGGAATTTATGCTGCTGTTAGTGATGATTTTCTGGAATTAGCCCAATTAGCTGAATTGGATCCCCTAACGGATTTTACTGGGGCAAATCTCCTGGCAGCGGAATTAAGTGGCATATCTTTAGGTATGGCTAATCTCTATCAAGCTAATCTGCGGGGGGCTAATTTAACCGATGCTGATTTAAGTGAAATTAACGGCAGTCATGCTAGTTTTAAGGGAGCAGATTTAAGCGGGGCCTTATTAGCTAATGCCGATTTAAGTTATGCTGATTTTTACCGTTCTAGTTTGGCTTTAGCTCATTTAATTGGCTCCAATTTAGAAGGAGCTAATTTGGTTGAAGTCAACATCACTCAAGCGAATTTTAGCGGGGCAAAAGTGAAAGGGGCAAAGTTTGCCGATAACGTGGGTATGACCGAGGAATTGCGGGAAAATTTACGCTTGCGCGGAGCTTTCTGTGATTAGTCAACAATTCAGCCTCTAAATGACACCAAATACCCTCATCTTTCACCGAAAATGAAGATTAGAGATTTTCCTCGGTATCTATCCCTAATTCCCGCAGTTTAGCCGCTAATTTCGCCGCTTTTTGCTTTTCTTGCTCTACTTGGGTTTCTGCCTCTAAAACCCGATTTTCTGCCTGTTGTGCCGCTTCTGCGGGAGTGGGTACTAATTCGCCTTCGGAGGTAAAATAGCGCAATCTATTGGCAGATAAACCCAAATATAAGCCTAATTGTTGACTCCAGAGCCATCCCTGGGGATTGGGGGTAATCGGTTGATATTGACCGCTAATTAGGGTAAATCCCTGAAATTCTAAGCTTTCTGGGTCAAACCCAAAATAATCGGGAGTGCGAAATATATCCTGATAAATTTGTTTTTTCTCCTCTCGGTCAACTTTGGCGGTACTATCGGAGAGAATTTCGATAATTAAATTGGGATATTTGCCCTCTTCTCGCCAAATTACCCAACTTCTGCGGTTGGGGTTGGGATTTGTCCCCAAAACGACGAAAAAATCAGGACCAGGGCAGAATTCTGACTTTTTCTGGTTGGGACTGTAATAGATGGTTAAATTGCCGGCGGCAAAATAATCTTCTCGCTCGCGCCACCACCATTCTAAACACTGAATTAAGAGAATAATTTGTTGTAGATGTAAGTTACTTTCCAAGGGTGGTTCATCACTCCAAAATTCGCCTTCTGGGAAGATTATCTTAGGGGTTACATGAGACTCGACTAGGGGTAAGCTTTCAGCGATAGTCATGGTTGGTCCAACAGAGATAGGTCAACAACTTATTATAAATCATTGAAGGGATTTTTTGAGCAATTGTAGCAATAGCAATTGAGGTAGAATATTCCTGTGGGTAAATCGTCATTTTCTCCTTAAACAATACCAGAACGCAGGGCAATTACGGCCGCTTGTACTCGGTCGTCCACGGCCAATTTATTCATAATTCCCCGCACATGGGTTTTAATCGTATTGGTGCTTAAATATAGTTGTTCGGCGATTTCAGCGTTACTTTTGCCCTCGACAATTAACTTTAAAACCTCCATTTCTCGCTCCGATAAAAGTGCTAGATTGGGATTAGGTTGCACTGCCGGCGGTTTGAGATTATCCATGACTAAACGGGCAATTTGAGGGTCTAAATAGGTGGCTCCGTCCTTAGCTGCTTCAATAGCGGCCAAAAGGCGATCGAGACTGGCTCCCTTGATACAATAGGCATCAGCGCCACTGGCCAGAGCTGCGATCACTTCCTGTTGCAGAGTATGGGAAGTGAGCATAACCACATGAACATTAGCTAAACCCTCCTTAATCTGTTTAGTTGCTGCAATGCCATCGAGACGGGGTAAACCGATGTCCATGACCACTAAATCTGGCCGTAGGGATAGGGCTAATTGTACCCCTGCCAGACCATCACCCGCTTGACCGACGATCTCAAAATCTGGCTGTTCACCTAGCGCTTGTTCTAAACCTAACTGCATTAAAGGATCGTCTTCAACAATTAAAATCCGCATAATCTTTGGTTCCTAACGGGAAAATGTACGGTTTTCACCCATCTGCATGAAGCAGAACTACTCCTAGTTTAGGCAATCTGGAGAGAGATTAACAGTGATTCAGTGATTCAGTGACCAGTGACCAGTGAAAGATAGGTAGTCGTGCAAAATTAATTTCCTAGTCAAGATAGGCAAAAGGCAGGAGGCAAGAGGTGGTTAGATATGTGTAATTAATTTTGCTTAGGTACTTAATAACTTAATAACTTAAAACTTAAAACTTAAACCTGATAACTGAAAATGCTGCGTATTTCATCAGATCGGTCTAAAATTGTGCTTGTTGCCCTAGCTTATCTGGGTGTTGGTTGGCTAGGCTATCTCTGCTTAAATTTAGGGTCGCGACCTGCCCCAATTTGGATGAGTGCCGGTATTGGCTTAACTGTTGTTTTTTTAGGGGGAAAAAGGCTAGTTTTAGGCGTTTTTATCGGAGATTTGCTTCTCACCTTCTTTTTAGGGGGCAGTTGGCCCATAGCTCTATTTTCGGCGCTCGGTAGCAGTGTATCGGCTCTGTTAGGGGCGCAATTCCTACATTATCTGAGATTTTCCGCCACTTTACAGCGTATTCGCGATATTCTTTTACTGGTATTTTTAGCGGCCTTATTAGCTTCGGCAGTTAATGCCACCATCGATACTTTTGCTCGTAGTTGGCTAAATACTTGGGATTGGCGACAATTTGGACAGTCTTGGGGCATGATCTGGCTCGGAGATAGTACAGGAATCTTAATGACCACGCCGCTGCTGTTGCGTTTTTGTTTCAATCGTCACTCCCTGCGGGAACCCCGGCAACCCCAACGCTTTGGCGAGGCGTTACTTTGTCTGAGTTTGCTAACGGTGGTGAGTTCTGTGGTTTTTGGTGGTCAACAGAATTTTCTTAACCCCGATTGGAGTATGGTGCAGTACCTCGAATATTTGCCTTTTGCCTTTGTGGTTTGGGCTGCCATGCGTTTTCAGACCTGGGGAGCGGTAATAGCCAATTTTTTAGTATCTATTTTAGCTTTGATGGGATTGGTCGGGGGAATCAGCCCTTTTATCCTACAGGCTCCTGATTATACCAGAGGTGTCCTGATCTTACAAATCTTTTTAGTCATTGTCATGTCAACTTCTCTGTTTTTATCGGCGGCGATTAGCGAAAGACAACAGATCGATCGAGCCTTAAATGAAACTTTAGAAAGAGAACATTTACTAACACAAGTTGCTTTAAAAGTCCATCAATCTTTAGATATAGATCAGGTTTTGAACACCCTTGTTGAGGAAATCAGAAATTTTCTCGATGCCGATCAGGTCTATATCGGTCACTGTCAAGAGGGGGGTTGGGCCAAGGTAATCGCCGAGTCCCGTCGTCCCCAGATTCCCTCGCTCATGGGTTGGTTTCCTGAACCAGAATTACTGGAAGAATTGGGACAATTATTTTCTTTAGATAAGTTAATTATTGCCGATAATACCGCTAAGGTGCAAACGCTGCCCACTCTCAAGGGTTATTACGAATACCTGCAAGTTAAATCTTCTTTAGTTTTACCTCTAACGGTTAATAATCAACATTTAGGTGCTTTAGTTGTCCATCAATATTCCCATCCCCGTCATTGGCAAAAAAGCGAGGTCAAATTATTAGAACAGTTAGCCACCCAAGTTTGTATCGCTATCGGCCAAGCGCAACTATATCAGAGGGTGCAAAGCTTGAATAATAATTTAGAACGAGAAGTGGCAGCAAGAACCCTGGAACTGCGGGAAAAAGTCCGGGAAATTCAGCATTTATACGAAATGAAAACGGTTTTTTTACAGGCAGTATCCCACGATCTTCGCACTTCGATTATGGGATTAGTGATGTTATTAAAAAATTTCCAGTGTCGGCAAACAGAAAAAGTAACTATCTCGCGAGCAATGCTCGATCAGGTGGTGCGTAGTTGCGATCGACAATTAAATTTAATTAATGCTTTATCAGAAAATCATTTTGCTGAAGAACGGCCTTTAATCTTGCATCGTCAAGCTCTATTTTTAAAAGAACAGGTGGAAATTTGGCTGAAAGATTGGCAAAAAGATTTTGATTTATACCAAGCTACTTTTATTAATCTTCTCCCCGATAACTTACCCGCTATTGATGCCGATCCTTATCAGCTAAGAAGTGTTTTTGAACAATTATTAAATAATGCCTTAAAACATAATCCTTCACCGATTCAATTAGCTTTAGATGCTCGTATTGACCAAGATATGCTCTACTGCACTTTAAGCGATAATGGTATTGGCATGGATGAGGAACAATGTCAACATCTTTTCCATTTATATGTAAGAAATCTTCATAATCAACACCTAACGGGGATCGGTTTAGGTTCCTACCAATGTCGGCAAATTATCGAGGCTCACTCCGGCAGAATTGGAGTAAAAAGTACCCCGCGGGTTGGTTCACAGTTTTGGTTTACTTTACCCCTTGTCCCTCAAAATTATAGAATAATTAAGCAGGAGTTAGTCAATAGTAATCAGTGAATCGAGATGATTATGTTTATCGATCTTCTGGGACTCTGGGGTATATAGAATCGTCAATTCAGACTTGAATTAGCCACTTTATCTGGGTTGCCTACCAACAATTAAGGCATATTTGAGGAGAATTTGCCATCTCAATTGTTAAGCAACAATCAACCAAATAGGTCGAGTTTGTAACTATTCTGATTGCTAGTATCCCTTAAAATTCTCACAAGGATCACAAAATTGGCCAATTGTCAATAGCGTTTGAGATGCTCTCACCCCCGGTGGTGAGGATGTCAAACAATCATCAAAAATAGCAGCGGTTGCCCCCTAGTTCTATAATCAGATCACGGCTAATTTGATTGGCTATCGACCCTATTTATGTCTATCTCCCCACCCCGTTCGGGTTACACTTTACCAGTTTTTGCCTGTGCTAGTGCGATCGCATCTCTGCAGCATCTCCACGGCGAAAATGAGCTAAATTCCGTTACTTTTAATCTTTTAGAACCGCCAGAAACCGTTACAATTGCCATCGAACAAGTTGCCCGACTTAACCCCGATGCTGCCCTAGCTATCACCCGCAGCGATCCGGGGGAAAATTTAGATTTAACTAGAAATACCCCTATATGGGCGTTAGTAGAAAGAAAGACGGGTAATCAAGAGATAGAGATTCAAGGCGGCGAAGGAATCGGCCTACAGATTGATAATGGCGGAAAATCGGCTATTTATAGTTATGCCCAGCGTCTGCTGCCAGAAAACCTCAGACCCCTGTTACTGCCCCAAGAAAGCATCAAAGTGACGATTATCCTTCCAGAAGGCAAAAAATTGGCCACAAGGACTTCTAACGCCGCTTTTGGGGTGGTAGAGGGATTATCTTTGTTGGGTACCACCGGCATTTCCCAACCCCTGAGTGCTCCCGGACAGTTGGAAATCTTTCGCGAGCAATTAAAAAATTTATCTCTTCGTTTTGATCGCTTGGTGTTTTGTATTGGGGAAAATGGCTTAGATTTAGCCCCTCAAATGGGTATTAATCCTGATATTTTGGTAAAAACAGCCAATTGGATCGGGCTAATGTTATTAGAGGCACAATTACAGGGAATCTCTGAAATTCTTTTGTTTGGTTATCACGGTAAATTAATTAAACTTGCCGGGGGAATCTTTCAGACTCACCATCATCTGGCCGAT
>JAADBR010000053.1 GCA_009995705.1 Microcystis aeruginosa W13-11 | reverse complement strand
AGTCAAAAATTTTGAGCGTACTTTACAGCACTCCACTACCAAAATTCATCTCTGTTTTCTTCGACTTCTACTACGACGATTAGCTGTATCCTAAGATACCAAATAGGTTCTATAAGGGGCAGATATTATTATGGTTAAGCCCGCTCTGGCCTACCTCGATATTATCCGTCGTCTGCGCGATAGTAGTCATCTTCCCGTTGCCGCTTACAACGTCAGTGGTGAATACGCAATGATTAAAGCGGCGGCAAAACAGGGCTGGATTGACGAAAAAAGCCTGATTTTGGAAACTTTAATCAGTATGAAACGAGCGGAGTCCGATTTGATTTTGACTTATTTTGCTGCCGATGTGGCATTAATGAAACAAGAAAGCCGATTTTAGGGTTTTTGCCAGCGAAATTGATAGAAATTATCCTGCGCTCCCCATACCTGCTGCCCGCTGCTATCATAACCTCGATCGCTGGTATCCATGCCCTGGGAATGTAGAATAATTGTATTAGTTATTTTTACCGCACCTCTGGCATTAGTGGGACAACCCTGGGGGGGAGTTTCTCCCCGATAACCCCCCGCTATCGGTTTTAAAAACACAGTACACACCGACTCAGCCAAATCTGATACATTTAATTTTCTTTCTGTCAAGTCTTTGTTACAAAAATTAATAAAGTTAGCGGCATTATTTAACTTATAGGCTTTTGATTCCACAGTGGAATTATCGGGGCTAGGTTGAATGACTAAAATTCTTTGACGATAGGGTTGATTTAAGCGATCGATAATTGCCTGTTCCTGATAAAGATAAATATTATCCTGTTTGGGGGAAAAATCCACGGCACAGGTAGTCATTTGCACCTTGGCAACGCGGGGGTTAGTCTGCGCTTGTTCCCTAGTATCCATAACGCCAATTAAATGACTAGCCACCCCCTGCACTTGCGGATTAAGGGGCAAAGATTGAGTGAGAAAAAATACCAGAGCGATCGAAGTTTTCAGCATGAGCAGAGGCTTGATTCCGGTTAGTCTCTAATTAGCTTAAACTAATAAGCAGCAAGAGCAAAAATACCCCTTTTCCCATGACTAATCATCTGGCTAAATCTGAAAGTCTTTACCTGCGAAAACACGCCGAAAACCCGATCGATTGGTGGTATTGGTGTGACAGCGCCCTAGAAATTGCCAGGAGAGAAGATAAACCGATCTTTCTCTCGATCGGTTATTCTAGCTGTCATTGGTGTACGGTTATGGAAGGAGAAGCGTTTTCCGATCGGGCTATTGCCGATTATCTCAATCAGTATTTTTTGCCGATCAAAGTTGATCGCGAGGAAAGACCGGACATCGATAGCATCTATATGCAAGCATTGCAGATGATGGTCGGTCAAGGGGGTTGGCCGCTGAATGTCTTCCTAACACCCGATAGTTTAATTCCCTTCTATGGTGGCACCTATTTTCCCGTGCAACCGCGCTTTAACCGGCCCGGTTTTCTGCAAGTGTTGCAATCGGTACGTCGCTATTATGACGAGGAAAAGGAGAAATTAAGCAAATTTACGGACGAAATGCTGGGCGCACTGCGTCAATCGGCTATTTTACTGCCAGCAGAGACAAATTTAGCCGCTCCTTCCCTTTTAGCCACAGGAATCGAGACAAATGCGGCGGTGATTCGGGTTAATCCTAATAACTACGGTCGGCCTAGTTTTCCGATGATTCCATATTCTCATCTGGCTTTGCAGGGTAGTCGCTTTGGTGACGATTTTGACGATTCCCTCCAGCAAGGGGCCTATCAACGGGGGGAAGATCTGGCCTTGGGGGGAATCTATGACCATGTAGGGGGAGGATTCCATCGTTATACGGTAGATTCGACGTGGACAGTTCCCCATTTTGAAAAAATGCTCTACGATAACGGGCAAATTGTCGAATATTTAGCCAATTTGTGGAGTGCGGGTGATCGAGAAGCGGCCTTTGAGAGAGGGATTAAAGGCACGGTTAACTGGCTAAAACGGGAAATGACCGCCCCAGAAGGTTATTTTTATGCGGCCCAAGATGCCGATAGTTTTGAGAAGGCCACGGATAGAGAACCGGAGGAAGGGGCCTTTTATGTCTGGTCGGATCTAGAGTTAAGGGATTATCTCTCGACCCAGGAATTGGGGCTGCTGCAGGCTAATTTTACCGTTACTGCCGAGGGGAATTTTGAGGGTCGCAATGTGCTGCAACGTCGGCAAGGGGGAGAATTATCGAAGGAGATAGAAAATATCCTCGATAAGTTATTTATTCGGCGTTATGGCAGTTCTCAGGCTCAATTAGCTCTTTTTCCCCCGGCCAGAGACAATCAAGAGGCGAAAACCGTCTCCTGGCCGGGACGCATTCCGGCGGTAACGGATACGAAAATGATCGTCGCTTGGAATAGTTTGATGATTTCCGGTTTGGCCCGGGCCTTTGCCGTCTTTGGCGAACCTTTGTACTGGCAAATGGCTACGGTCGCGGTCGAGTTTATTCTCAAGCATCAGTGGTTAGATGGACGTTTTCAGCGCTTGAATTATCAGGGTCAGGCCTCGGTTTTGGCCCAATCGGAGGATTTTGCCTATTTTATTAAGGCTTTGCTCGACCTGCAAACCGCTAAACCCCAAGAAACTCGCTGGTTAGAGGCGGCTATCGATCTACAGGGGGAATTCGATCGCTGGTTTTGGGCCGAGGATGAGGGAGGGTATTTTAATACCGCTTCTGATCATAGTCTCGATCTGATCGTGCGAGAACGGGGTTATACGGACAATGCCACCCCTTCGGCTAACGGAATTGCGATCGCTAATTTAGTGCGTCTGTCGCGATTGACGGAAAATCTAGAATATCTCGATCGGGCCGAAAAGGCCTTGCAGTCTTTTAGTACCATCCTAGAACAGTCCCCCACCGCTTGCCCCAGTTTATTTGTTGCCCTCGATCACTATCTTCACGGTTTCTGTCTGCGTGCCGCGGAAAGCTCGATCGAGCCTCTGTTAGGTCGCTATTTGCCCACTGCGGTGTATCGAGTCGATGCCAGTTTGCCGCCTAGCACATTTGGGTTAATTTGTCAAGGGTTATACTGCCTTGAACCGGCGGAAAATTTAGAACAGTTGAACCGACAAATTGCTGGGGCGATGGCAGGGGAGTCAATACTTCTCGGTTAGGGATTTTTTATCTTCAATGTCGGGTGAAGACCCTCGGTTTTACCGAAGGGATGAAACAAAGGCCAACAAATAAACCGCGAAGCAGAACTTCTGATGTTTAGCTTTCGTTGGCAACTTCAACTAAGAAAACGGAGAGGCTATAGCTTTAGAAACTTTCGGATGATCATTACATAGCAATGACCTTAATTGCTTTTTGAGTCAAGACCTAATTGAACGGCGTGATTGCTCTAAAATAAGGTCATCCCCTGATCAGTATATAGCAATGACCTTAATCGCTGTCATCGATTATGACATGGGAAATCTGCACTCTGCCTGTAAAGGACTGGAAACCGTGGGTGCAGTGCCGAAAATTACCGATTCTCCCCTAGATATCGAAAAAGCTGACGCTATTGTCTTACCCGGAGTCGGTTCTTTTGATCCTGCTGTCCAGCAAATTCGCAGCCGTCATCTCGAAAAACCGATCAAAGTTGCGATCGCTAATGGTAAACCCTTTCTCGGTATCTGTCTCGGTTTACAAATTCTCTTTGACTCATCAGAGGAAGGTCAAGAGGCGGGTTTAGGGATTATTCCGGGGACAGTACGCCGTTTTCGCTCAGAACCTGGCATTACCATTCCCCACATGGGTTGGAATCAATTAGACTTCACCCAGCCGGATCATGCTCTTTGGCAGGGATTACCCCCGCATCCTCACGTTTATTTTGTCCATTCCTATTATGTCGATCCCCTTGATAGTCATCTAACTGCCGCCACCGTCACCCACGGCAGTCAAACGGTGACGGCAGCGATCGCTCGTGAGCGTTTGGTGGCGGTGCAGTTTCACCCAGAAAAATCCTCCACTAATGGCTTAAAAATTCTGGCTAACTTTGTTGAACAGGTGCAAAAATTAGCTTTAGTCTCCTAAATAAGCCTTTAAAACCCGCTCATTTTTTTGGATTTCGCTGGGAATGCCATCGGCTAAATTTGTCCCTTCTGCTAATACCCAAACGTGGTGACAAAGGGACATAATCACATCCATATTATGCTCGATAATCAAAAAGGTAATTCCCTGACGATTCCACTCGATAATATGGTCGCTGATTTGAGCGATTAAAGTGGGATTAACTCCAGCGGCGGGTTCATCTAATAAAATTAATTTTGGCTCGGTCATTAGCGCTCGGCCAATCTCTAATAATTTACGCTGTCCTCCCGATAAAGCTCCCCCATAATCGTGCGCTTTCTCCCCTAGACCGATCGAATCTAATATCTCCAAAGCTTTGGCACGATTCTCCTGTTCCTGTTGGCGAATTTTTGCCCCCTGAAACCAGACTTTCAGAAAACTTTCTCCCGTTTGTCCAGGACTAGCTAAGAGCATATTTTCTAACACCGTTAATCGGGATAATACCCTGGCGACTTGAAAAGTTCTCACACATCCTTTCAGGGCAATTTGATAGGAAGGCAGCTGATAAATAGACTGACCATCAAGAAAAACTTCTCCTTTATCTGGGCGAATAAAGTTAGATAAAAGATTAAAAAGTGTGGTTTTGCCGGCCCCATTTGGCCCGATTAACCCGGTGATGCTGCCCTGCGGCACCTCCAAATAAGCATTATTGACGGCGCGAATGCCTCCAAAACTTTTCGATAATCCTTTGGCAGAAAGTAACATATATGAATTATGAATTATGAAGTGTGAAGTGTTATTAGTTAACAGTAATCGATGAACTGATAACTGTTCCCTGATAACTGAAATTATTTTCCCAAAGTTAACTCCTCTTTTTTGCCGAGGATACCCTCGGGGCGCCAGATCATTAAAACCATGAGCAGCAGACCGATAATCATAATCCGTAAAGCACCCAATTGGCTATCATTAAAAATATCTAATTGGGGTAAAATAAAGCGAGTCAGGGAATCGTAAGCCCAGAAAATTATTGATCCTAGTAAAGTGCCGGCATTGCTACCAGAGCCGCCGAGAATGATAATAATCCAAGCGTTAAAAGTCAATAACGGTTCAAAATTAGTCGGGTAAATAGTGGTTAATTGCCAGGCTAAAAAAGCCCCGGCTAAACCAGCGATCGCACCGCCTAACATCAAAGATTGTAACTTATACCAAAAGACATTTTTTCCCAAGGCCTGGGGAATTTCTTCATCTTCCCGGATAGCTTTGAGGATGCGTCCCCAAGGCGATCGCAAAAGTAATTCTAAACCAGTATAAACGAGAGCGAGGAGGACTAAAACTACCACCATCAACCCGGCTTTGTAATTATAGTCATTCAAGGCAATTACACCGTTTATATACAGAAAAAGCAGTATTATCGCCCCTAACAACCCCCAAAAGATTAAAGCTCTCTTTTGCGTCGGTTGATAGCTTTTACCGCTAATTTGCCCCGCTTCACGCCATTGTCGTTGTAGATTGCGCCCCAATTGCCAGAGAGCAAAGATAGCAAGCAGGGTAAACAGGGCAATGATTAACAATTTGACGGGAAAACTGGGATTTATATCCAAAGGTAGGGGATAACGTTGTAGTCCGAAACTGCCTTTCGTTAACCAATCCTCATTAAGCACCAGCAAACGAATTAACTCAGACACCCCGATGGTGACAATCGCTAGATAATCGGCTCTTAATCTCAGGGTGGAAAAACCGATAGCCAATCCCAACAATGCCCCTAGTAGTGCCCCGACAATGGCGGCAAAAATCATCGGTACACCCTGTAAAGTCAATAAAACCGTGGCATAAGCCCCTAAAGTGGCAAAGGCAACGTGACCAAAGTTAATTAAGCCAGTAAATCCCCATTGTAGATTTAAACCGAGGGCAAAAATCGCGTAAATACCCGCCCAAATTGTCAGGGAAACTAAATAATCTGTCATCTTAAGTAAAAAGTAAAAAAGGGGTTGGGGAAATGGGGAGATGGGTAGAAAAAAGCTGAAAAATCACATCTGATCACTGAAAAGGCCGTTGCAATTGCTATTATACTAGCAGTTACAACGGCCTCTGTAGCTTGATGGACAATTATGGCGAGCGGAGGGTGCTAGGCTATTAATACCGAAAAAACCTTGTCCTGTTAATTTCTATGCCTCTTTTGATTCTAATTGCCGATGATGACCCCGGTATCCGCCTGGCGGTTAAAGATTATTTAGAATTAGCAGGTTATAGTGTGGTAGCGGCGAGTGATGGTTTGGAAGCTTTGAATTTATTGGATACCTATCATCCCCATCTTTTAGTATCGGATATCAAAATGCCGCGTTTAGACGGTTATTCTTTGGTAACTAAGGTGCGGCAACAGCCAGAATTTAGGTTATTACCAGTAATTTTTTTAACCGAAAGAGGGTCAACAGAGGAAAGAATTCGCGGTTATCAAGTGGGTTGTGATATCTATCTTCCTAAACCTTTTGAGATGGAGGAATTAAAAGCAGTTATTCGCAATCTTTTAGAGCGATCGCAAATGGTGCAAACTGAACGTCAATACCAGAAATTAAAACCGGAAGAAAGCCCCACAACTAGGGATGTTTTAACTTCTTCTTTACAGGACGATTTTAAGTTAACTAATCGCGAGCGGGAAGTGTTAGAACATTTAGCCAGGGGACTCTCTAACAGTGAAATTGGGCAAAAACTGCATCTTAGTTCGCGCACGATCGAGAAATATGTTAGTAGTTTACTTAGAAAAACAACTACTAATAATCGCGCCGAATTGGTTCGTTTTTCCCTCGAACATAGATTAATCGATTAGCTGAAATAAAAAACTTAAATTTTGTTTTTTACTTCCTCTAAAAGACTGCCACAGGAGTCTAAAAGTAGCTCGATTACGCGGTCAAAACCTTCACGACCACCGTAGTAGGGATCGGGAACTTCTTCCTCTGGGTGATAACGAGCATAGTCACACATTAACTTGACCTTTTCTTGATATTTTCCTGTCCGATCTAGGGATAAAATATCTTGATAATTGGCTTTATCCATGGCTAGGATTAGATCAAAATTCTCGAAATCCTCGCGGGTAAATTGTCTAGCTGTCCCTTGCAGAGGAATACCGCGTTTTTTGGCGGCCATATTCATGCGAGAATCGGGAGGAGAACCGATATGATAACCAGCAGTCCCCGCAGAATCACAGAGGATTTTATTACTTAATCCCTCTTGTTCAATCAGATAAGTCATGATATTCTCGGCAGCGGGAGAACGACAGATATTTCCTAAACAGACGAAGAGTAGTTTATAGGGCATAAATTGACCAGTAGAATCATCACTAAATTGCCAATTATAGGGCATTTCTAACATCCCGATAAAGATTTATCCTCAAAAAACTCCTCGCTGTCCATTAACCTAATTTTGGCTAATCCCAAGCTTTCTAAATAATCTTGCCACCCTTGGGGAGTATCTTCAATCGCTAATAATCCTAATACCCTAGCTACGTCTGCTACCCAGGGTAGGGTATGAATTCTATAACCCTGCCAGTTTACCTCTAAGGATAACCAAGCGGGAATCTCTTGGGGGTTAAATTGTTGGGAGGCAAGATAATCAGCTTGAAAGCAGTAAATCCGAGGTGGTTTTTGACTCTCTAACAAGGTTAAACACTCCTTCTAATCTGGACATTAATCTCTTTCCTCATATTTTCGGGGAACCTCAGCATAATTTCTGTTAAATATGAACTTCTCTTGTCAAGAAATAGTTAAGTTTGCTCAAGGGAATTTACCCTTAATTCTCCCCTAAGCGAGGACGAATAATTAAATAAATTGCCGGACCGATTAGAGGCAAAAGGGAAATTACCAGTAACAGGAAAGGATTTTTTGATCCCCGTCGGGTTAGATCATCTTGCAGCAAAATTGGACATAATAGGGTTAAAAGACAGAAATCTAAACTCATAACATGAATAAAACGGCTAGTTTGCCACTGATACCAAAAATCAGACCAATTGCCGTTAATTAATCCGTAAGCGATTAAAATTGCCGCAGTAATTACGGCAATTACTCCCAACCAAGGTGCGTCTAAAAGTTTAATGACCAGATTTTTTTTACCGGTAAAATTGCTGTTGGGTTGACGGAGGGTTAGATAGGGTAAAATAGCGAAAGCTCCCACAGCAAAGGAGGCAAAAGCAAAGGGCCAAGCGATGATTTTTTGGTCACGACCATCGATAATTAAAAGGCTAGTGTAGATAAGTGGCCAAACTCCCATCAGGTTGAAAAGAGCGATAATTAACGGGTTGATATCTTGCCATTTGCCAGTGGAAAGATTGATAATTAAACTCATTGTATCTGGTTGGTCGGGGGGTGCCAGTAAAAAAGCGTATAATCCGAAGCATAACCAAAGTAAACCGAGAATAGTTTTTGTTAACATGGGAGTAGATAATTAGGTTAATTGAGTAATCGGGTCTTCAGCATATATCTTACTATAAAAGTGGTCAAAAGATCAAGCAAGATTGCCTAATCAATGATCACTAATTTTTAGGGAAGACGACGAGGATTCATGGTTTCTCTTGGGGTAATTCCTGCACTTTTAGAGTGGAGTAAGCGAGTTTGTTCGAGGATAGTTTCTAAGTCTTCATCCGAGAATTCTTGTACATAGTTTAATTTGACCTCTTCTAGGAAGATAATTAATAACATCTCTATTCTTTCTAGACTGTGACGAGATTGTAATTCCTCGGCGAGAGATTGCCCGAAACGTTGGACTAATTGCTGTAATAAACGCTCAAAAACTTCGTCCTCTTGGGTAATCTTGTTAGCTATCTTAACAAAAGATTGATACAATTGACTAGATAGGCGATTGCTCAAGTCAGTTTTTAACCCTTTCATTCCGGGTAATCGCAATAAGCTCTGATAAGCGGGAGTTTGACTGAGAACTTTCTCGATATTGTATTTAATTAAAGCTTCTGCTTCTGGTTTAACTTGCGGTAAAACCTTGTCAACGGTACTATTAACTACTAACCGAAAAATTTCGATAACTTCATTAGTATCATTGAGATTATTATATCCACCATTAAGGGATCGATCAAGAAATTTCTCCACTTGTCCCCGTCGAATATATTCCTGTATTTGATTAATAATTCTCAGAAATATTATCTCAGTAATATCTTTAGAAATTAGCGCAACTAAGCCTTTAACTGCCTGTTCTTTAATTACTCTTAAGTTAATAATTTTAACTTGATCTAGGCGAATAACGGTAGGAATAAATCTTAACCATCTCCAGATAGGAATAAACAGAAAAATATCATACCATCGCCATAACATAGCCTCGCGCCAACGCAGACCTTTATGAGTGCGAGCAATCCACCAAGTTCTTAGCATAAATTCCCAAAAAAAGATGGTACCAAAGAAAAAATCGATCGCTTCAAAGTTATCTATCGGTCTCCCATCTTCTCCCAGGGGACGAAAATAATTAGTTTCTATTAAAGGTTGAATTTCTTGATTGAAAAATTTCAACTCTTTTTCCCAGCCATTTTGACTGAGATAATCCCAACTCCAAAACTTTTGAAAGGCTACTTTTGCGGAAACATTTTCCGTTTTAAAAACCCGCAATCGCATTTTATTTTTGATCTTCTCTAAAGTCCCAGTTTTCTCGGCCGATGCAAAGGGATTATTATCGATCATATCGACACTTTTCTGGCGTAAATTGGCTAAAATTTTCTCAATCTCTTGGCGATATTCTTGCAGATTAAACTCTGGGTTAAATACCTTTTGATTGATTAGGTCATTGAGTTTATCAACCGTAGCTAAATATTCACTGGTACTGCGATAGGGTTTAATTCCTTTCACCACATCATAATTAGCGATTCCTTTAACAAAGGGAATTTCTAGGGGTTTGTCTGGAGGTATTTGTAATTCTTGAAAGGCAATCGGCCCGAGTTTTATTGGTTCATTAAATCTTAATAAAGTTATTTGCAAGCGTCCCTGTAACCAAAAATCTCGCAGGGGAATATAGGTTAAATCGAAAATAACCAGAATATAATTACATAACACCAACAGGGCCATGCAAGTCTCAAAGAGATTGCGTAGGGAAAAACGACGGTTTCTGCTCACGGGGTTTTTAGTCAAAGTCATTAGCCTAGAAAGCACACTTTGACTATGGTAAACCGAAAACGCCTAATTTTTTGGTTCCAAAGCGATAGAAGTGGTTAAAAAAGAGCGGTTAAACTTAGTTCTGCCTCAGCAATTAATAGATGTAGTCTTCTATTCTGTGATAGCATCCTAGCAGATTTAGTTAAGTAGTTAGCTACAGCTTCTTTGGCAAGAACATTTTTATTATAAGTCGGTAAGTCGCAGATTAGCCTAAAATTACCCTGAATTGATTTTTATCTGTCAATAAGCCTAGAGCCTCGTAGGGTGTGTTAATAAAGTATTGACAATGTAAATACATCCTGCCTATACTACAAGTATTTTGTCCTCAATGGCATTACTTTTGTTTGGAATGACGAGAAATCTAGGATTAACCCGATCAACCATGACGGTATTATGAAAGTTGAGGCATTAAAAAAACGACTGGAGAGAAATCGCCCTATGACTACAATCACGATTCGTATTCCCGAAGATGTGATTGAAGATTTAAAGCGGGTTGCACCGTTGCTTGGTTTCTCAGGTTATCAACCTTTGATGCGTGCTTACATTGGACAAGGGCTGCGTGCGGATTTGGAGCGTCTAGAAGGAGATACAATTTCTGCTCTCGTTGCTAGTTTGAAGCGTCATGGTGTAAGTGATGAAGTGCTGCAAGAAGCGTTGAGTGAAGTTACTCCGCGTTAGTCTAGGTTTTCAGTTGTACTGCGATCGCTTGTAGAACATAGAGTTTTATCTGTCGAGGGCGCTTCTTGGGGATAGATTGCTGGAGAGTTTGGAATTCGACACCGATTCAGCGATTGAGTCGATTGAGTTTCTTTAATCTAGCTTTCCAAGAACCGAACTCAGTTTAGTTCATTTGTTCGCTTGTTTCCCTCTGTTTTCTTAGCTTACAATATTTTTTTATCACCCATCAATTTTTCCAGCTTCCCTCAATTTTCCCAAACGAGTCCCCATGTACTATCCTCAATAAATGACTAAAGATTATTGTCAGGAGTGACTTTAAAAATGCGACCAGATTTGCAAGAACTAGAAATCACACTAGGAGAGTTAAAAAGATTAACTGGATTTAATTGGCAGAGATATCAAAAATCAAAAAGAGTATATCTGTTGCGTCCGATAAGGACAATATTGTTTTTGCAAATGTATTTATTGGGTATGCTAGGTTCATTTTTTGGAATCGGTGCTTTCGGGAACTTATACAACATGGTAGCTGGATATACAGGATATGGATTTTCTGGGGCGCTTTTTGGTTTTATTTTCTTTGCATTGCTCTCTATATTGTGTTTTTGGCTACTTGCAAGGATTGGCAACGAATATAACAAAACAAATGTTTTTGGTAAAGAAATCAATCAGTATTATCAACTTATCTTAAACATTAATACTTTAGATGAATTAGAAGCAGTGGGTAATCCCGTTAAATTAAATGAAAGAGAGAAAGTTTTAGAAGCATTAAGAATTAATCGGGAAAATCTGGTTCGAGCTTTACAAACAGAAAGAATTTTGAGAGAAAATCCCCAATTTAGACCAGAACAATTTAATATTGATTTAAGTGGTTTGAGATCCTTACAAGCAAGAGAAAAAGCCACAGAATACGGTAGATTTTTAGATGAAGCCTTACAAATTGGTGTTAGCGTACAAACAGAGATGAGAAAACTAGAAAATAAACGTTTGGGTTTATAGTCGGCTCTCCATATTGTATATCTTGTCGGCTGCATTGAGGGTTAAAATTGGTTCCTTCTAATGGTTGCTAGAAATGGGTTATGATGTTTATGTGTTTAGGGGCTAAAGGAGAAAAATCATGGTACGTTGGTCACTAACCCTATCAGCAAAAATAGATCAACGGTTATGGGGTTATTGAAGATATTCTCATCATAACCCCCCGTCAAGCCTTAGATATTCTTCAACAGCTTATCCCTACCTAGGATGAAAATAATTATAAATTTCCTTGGCTAATTGTTCCCCAATTCCTGTCACCTGTTGCAATTGTTCTAGGGAAGCTTCGCGAATATAATCCAGAGAATGAAAATGAGCTAATAAATCTTTTTGTCGCTTAAAACCTAAACCCGGTATCTCATCAAGACGGGAACGGCGACTTTTTTGCATCCTTTGTTGTCGGTGAAAGCTAACAGCAAAGCGGTGCGCTTCATCCCTGACTCGACGCAATAATTGCACTCCGGGTTGTTCCTTATCCGTCTCTAAAGGAGAGGATTCTCCTGGTAAAAAAATCTCCTCTCTCTGTTTAGCTAAACTAACAACTTTTACCTGTTCTAATAAATTCATCTCCCCTAAAACTGTCACCACTGCCGATAATTGTCCTTTTCCCCCATCAATCATGACCAAATCGGGAAAATCATCACTTTCGGCAATATTATCGGGATTTTCGGCATAACGACGGAAACGCCGGCGAATTACTTCTGCTAAACTGGCAAAATCATCGGAATGGCCGATTTTAACCTCGGGATTTTTGATTTTATAGTGACGATAATGTTGATTAGCGGCCACCCCATCGATAAACACCACTGAGGATGCCACTGCATTGGAACCCTGAATATGAGAAATATCATAACCCTCGATGCGGTGGGGTAGTGCCGGTAAATCGAGAATTACCGCTAAATCCTGCAAAGACTGTAAATCCCGGTCGGCGCTTCTTTTCGTCTTTTCTAACTCATAAAGAGCGTTTTTCTCGACCATAGCTAATAAATCCGCTTTACTTTGCCGTTGGGGAACAGTTAACTCGACTTTGCGACCTTTTTTTTCCCTTAACCACCCCGCTAACACCTCACCTTCCGGTAATTCGCAGGGTAGCAGGATTTCGCTGGGAATTTCCACCCCTTCCACCGATAAATAATGTTCTTCTAGGACTTTTTGCAGGATTTCTCCCTCGTTTGCTGACTGACTATCGGCAAAAAATCCCAAACGTCCCACCAAACGACCAGAACGCACTTGGAATAATTGTATGCAACAATGCTGCTCGTCCTTGGCTAAAGCGATCGCGTCCCGGGATACGGTATCATCAGGTAAAGAGACTTTTTGATCGGTATTAAGGGCCTGTAATCCGCGAATTTGATCCCTAATTGTGGCCGCTTGTTCAAAATCTAGGTTTTCCGACGCTGCGAGCATCTTTGTCGCTAATTTCTCTAATAATTCCCCCGTCCTTCCCTGAAAAATCATCGCCACTTTCTGCAAGGTTTCTCGATAATCTTGGGGACTAATTAATTTTTGACAAACCCCCGGACAACGACCGATATCATAATTTAAACAGGGACGGTCTTTAAACAGAGGTTGGGGACGTTGACGCAGGGGAAAAGTGCGTTTAATTAGGTGTAGGGTGTAGCGCAGCAGCCTGGTATCGACGTAGGGACCATAATAACGGTCTTTTTGGTTATTTATGCTACGTTTGCGGGTAATAAAAATGCGCGGGTAGGTTTCCGACCAAGTAATACAAATGTATGGATATTTTTTATCGTCCTTGAGGAGAGTATTAAAATGGGGCTGATGTTGTTTAATCAGATTAGCTTCTAGGGCCAAAGATTCTGCTTCCGTGTCGGTGACGATAAATTCAATTTCTGTCACCTGTCGCACCATCAAAGCAATGCGGGGACTGAGGGGTTGACTGGGACGAAAATAGGAGCGGACTCTAGACCGGAGTTTTTTGGATTTACCGATGTAGAGAATTTCGCCATTTTGGTCGCGCATCAGGTACACCCCCGGTTCGAGGGGGATTTCCCGAAGACGATTTTCTAGGCGATCGAGGTCTTGGATTAGGATAGAGTTAAGATTATTCCCGAACATCTTTTTATATTAGACAAAAAAATCACGCCAGGGGGTATTAGCTGACGTTTGGCAAGATATTTAGGGCAAATCTTCACAAAAATTAATACGCTTCCGATTCGATTTGCTTAATCGGGACGAAACACTCCCCAGGGAGTAGAATCGGTTTATTGTTAAAAATCAATTGACCGCGATGATTGTCGCGGTTAATAGCGACACCAAAAGGACGTTTACTAACTCTGCTATTGAGGGTACAGTAGATGCGATAAATGCGTCTGGCTGCCCGTAAGACAGTAGGATCTAACAAAATTGGGATTTCCATATCGACACGCTGTTGTTCTGTTTTCTCGGATAGGGCCACCATATCACTCGTCTCCCCACAATTAAATTGACGTATTTATTAAATCAATGGTATAGGACGATTTCTGAATTTGGCACTTTTGTTATGATTCTAAAACTTTCAGGATGGCCTGGCCCATAGCTTGGCATCCCACCAAGGTCATACCTTCTGAGAAAATATCTCCAGTACGATAACCGAACTCTAAGACTTTTTCGACGGCTTTTTCCAGTGCTGCTGCCGCCAAAGGCTGATTTAGCCCATATCTTAACATCATAGCAGCGCTGAGAATCTGGGCGATCGGATTGGCTTTATCTTGGCCGGCGATATCCGGGGCCGAACCGTGGACAGGTTCAAAAACTCCCACCCCAGCAGTCCCTAAACTAGCGGAGGGTAACATTCCGATACTACCGGTTAACATGGCCGCTTCATCGGAGAGAATATCACCGAATAAATTGCCCGTGACGATAGTATCAAATTGTTTGGGGGCCCGGACTAACTGCATGGCCGCGTTATCGACGTAGAGATGGGAAAGTTCCACATCGGGGTAATTAGCGGCGATTTTCGTCACCCGGTCGCGCCAGAGTTGGGAAACATCAAGAACATTAGCTTTATCGACGGAACAGAGTTTCTTGCTGCGTTTTTGGGCAATTTCAAAGGCCACCTTAGCGATGCGGTCCACCTCCGACTCCAAGTAAACCATGGTATTTACACCGCATTTTTCTCCCGTTTCCATCTCAAAAATCCCTTTCGGTTGACCGAAGTAAACACCCCCGGTCAATTCCCGGACGACCATGATATCCACTCCCTCGATAATCTCCCGTTTGAGACTAGAAGCGTCGATTAATTGCGGAAAAATGGTGGCAGGACGTAAATTAGCAAAAAGACCTAAACCGGATCTTAAGCCTAATAATCCCGTTTCTGGCCGTTGCTGCCGAGGCAAATTATCCCATTTATAACCCCCAATAGCGGCCAGTAAAACAGCATCACTATTTTTACAGGCGCTCAGGGTTGCTTCGGGGAGGGGATTACCGGTTTTATCAATGGCTGCCCCTCCAATTAAAGCGGTTTGGAAGTCAAACTGGAGGTCAAATTTTTTACCGATGACTTTCAGTATCTCTACGGTGACAGCGAGGATTTCCGGCCCGATGCCATCGCCGGGTAGTAGAGTAATGCGATACTGTTGCGTCATAGTTCTAGAACGGTAAAATAGGTCAGACTCTTGATTATAACATAGTTAGGGTTGGCTGAATAAATCTAAAAACCTTGTTGGATAAGGCTTTTAGACTTTTTTCCCATCAAAAAGTGCCAGCGATTGCAGTGATTGGGAGGAAAATTCAGGTACTTTTTCCCTGAAAATTAGGTCATTGAACCCCTGAAAATCGGTAAAACCCTACACCTGGCCTCCAGGAAAAACTTTTTGCCGCAAACCCTAATTAAACAGGCAGTTAATCCCCGATAACTAGACTAATTCCACATGGGAATCATCCCCAATCATAAAGCGTAAAGCTTTTGGACGTTGGGGAGCAATTTCTAATTTTGCCCGTCGTCCGATCACACTATCAACTATGCGCTGATGAATGCCAATAATCGTGGCATCTTTGAGAATAACACTGTGTTCTATGTCAGCATCAATTAATTTTGTGCCATTAGCTATACTGCTGTAGGGACCGATAAAACAATTCTCAATGTGACAATTTTCTCCGATAATGACAGGGCCGCGAATGGTACTATTAATAATTTTACTACCCTGACCAATTTGTACCCGTCCAATCGCCTGACTATTAGGATCAACTTCTCCCTGTAAAGCAATTTCTAGAGAGGTATCGAGGATAATCCGATTTGCTTCTAATAAATCATCTTTTTTACCGGTATCTAACCACCAACCCAGTAGTTTATTCGCTTCTACTGCCTTATTTTGATTGATTAATTCTTGGATAGCGTCGGTAATTTCTAACTCACCCCGGGCCGAAGGTTGAATAGATGCGATCGCTTGGTGAATAGTGGGAGCAAAAAAATAAATCCCCACCAAGGCTAAATTTGAGGGGGGGTCTTTCGGTTTTTCGACTAAGTATAAAACTTTGCCAGTTTCATCTACTTTTGCCACCCCAAAAGCACTAGGATTAGACACTTTTCGCAGGAGAATTAAAGCATCAAGAGACTGTTGGTGAAAAGAGTCTAAAAAGGGCGATAAATTATCCTCGATTAGGTTATCACCCAAGTACATAATAAAGGGGGAATCTCCTAGGAAAGATTGGGCAGTTTTGACCGCGTGAGCTAATCCAGCCGGTTGATCTTGGCGAATATAGGTTATCTTAGCGCCAAACTGTTCACCATTGCCCGTGGTCTGACGAATTTCTTCCCCGGTTTCGGGACTGATAATAATGCCAATATCAGTAATTCCTGCGGCCACAATTGATTCGATTCCATACCATAAAATCGGTTTATTGGCCACGGGAACTAACTGTTTTGCCCCAGTATAAGTTAGGGGACGTAACCTCGTACCTTTACCACCGGATAAAATTAGTGCTTTCATAGTTTTAAAGATTAAATAGTTGGTTGAGCATTGCTTTGAGAGAATCTCGCCAATAGGGAGGAATATAACCCAATTGTTGCGAGATTTTTTGACCAGAGAGAACCGAATAGGCCGGACGCACTGCTGGGGTAGGATATTCAGCAGTAGTAATGGGAATTACTCTCTGAATTTTTAAGGGAATACCGCTTATTTTTGCCTCCTCAAAAATCGCTTTAGTTAAATCAAACCAAGTGGCAACACCGCTATTGGTAAAATTATAGATTCCTGTGGGATTATTGACATTAATTAAAAGGTGAGTAATCGCCGTGGCGATATCTTTTGCCCAAGTGGGACTTCCCACCTGATCAACAACTACTTTTAACTCCTCTCTTTCCCGGCCTAATCTCAGCATAGTTTTGACAAAATTACTTTTGCCATAACTGCCATAAACCCAAGCAGTCCGCAGGATAATTGCCTGAGAATTAACGGTTTTAATCTCCTCTTCTCCCCTTAACTTTGATTGTCCATAAACCCCTAAAGGATTAGTTAGATCGGTTTCTAGATAAGGTGTATTTTTTCGACCATCAAAGACATAATCGGTGGAAATATGAAGAAATTTAGCTTTAATTTTCTCGGCAGATTCCGCCATAATTTTCGGGGCTATAGCATTGATATAATAGGCTAAATCTGGCTCGGTTTCGGCTTTATCTACTGCCGTATAAGCGGCGGCATTAACCAGATAATTGGGGTGAATTTCCCTAATTAACTGGCCGATTTTTTCCGAGTTAGTTAAATCTAGTTCTTCTCGACCGATACTAATAACTTCGCCGCAAGGCGACAAAGTTACCTGTAACTCTTGTCCTACTTGACCTTTCGCACCAATTAGTAAAACTTTTTTCATCGTCTTTAGGGGAAAACTTCCACGGATTTAAAAGGTTGTCCAGCTTGGTCTTTAGGGGAGAGAATCGGAGGAAACTCTAGGGGCCAATCAATCCCTAAATCGGCATCATTCCAGGCGATGGTTTTTTCGTATTGAGGATAATAATGATTAGTGGTTTTGTAGAGAAATTCGGCTCGGTCGGAGAGGACTAGAAAGCCATGGGCAAAACCTTCGGGAACCCAGAAAATCCGTTTATTTTCCGCACTTAAAACACAGCCTACCCATTGCCCAAAAGTGGTGGAACTTCGACGCGCATCCACGGCCACATCGAAAACACTACCGTTCACCACTCGCACCAATTTACCCTGGGGATTGGGAATTTGATAGTGTAATCCTCGCAGGACATTTTTTAAGGACATAGAGTGATTATCCTGGACAAAAGTGGTATTAACCCCAGTTTTTTCTCGAAAATCTTTCTGATTAAAACTTTCCAAGAAAAAACCTCGATCGTCTCCGTAAACTTGCGGTTCAATGATTAAAACATCAGGAATTTCTGTGGGAATAACTTTCATAAAATCGGAGACAAGATAACTTTTGCGGGTAGTTTAGCACAAAAGGGTATTTTTTTCTAAAGTTTTTTATTAATCTTTCCCCGGTAACTGAATAATGATAAGATGAGCCTAACTTAGTCAGAGCATAAACGACGTGGTACAAGTCTCTACACACACCGCTACTCAATCTATCCCTGTGGAGGGAGAAGCCTTAAAAAACTGGTTACAGACTAGGGCTAATCAGATTATCGCTGGCGATCGACTTAGTAAGCAAGAGGCCCTAGCTTTAACTGCGATCGAAGGTCAGGAAAATATTTTCAGCTTATGTGAGGCTGCTGATCGCATTCGTCAGGCCTGTTGTGGTAATACGGTGGATTTATGTAGCATTATCAACATAAAATCGGGAAGTTGTTCGGAAAATTGCAGTTTTTGTTCCCAATCCGCCCACCATCCCGGTCAAGATTCGCCTATCTACGGTTTAAAAAGTCGCGAGGAAATCGTCAGCCATGCGAAAGCGGCAGCCGACGCGGGGGCCAAACGCTTCTGTTTAGTTAGTCAAGGTCGGGGATTAAAGTACAATAGCCCTAAATCGCAGGAATTCGAGGAAATACTGGCGACAGTTCAAGAAATCATTGAAACAGCCAAGATTAAACCCTGCTGCGCCCTCGGAGAGTTAACCCTTGCCCAAGCGCAGGCCTTAAAAGAAGCCGGAGTTACCCGTTATAATCACAATCTGGAGGCTTCCGAGAATTTTTATCCTAACGTCGTCTCCACCCACAGTTGGCAGGATCGGGTAGAAACGGTAAAAAACCTGAAAGCGGCGGGAATTCAGGCTTGTACAGGCGGAATTATCGGTATGGGGGAAAGTTGGATCGATCGCATTGATTTAGCTTTTTCCCTGGCGGAATTAGAAGTAGAATCAGTGCCGATTAACCTATTAAACCCCAGAAGTGGTACCCCTTTAGGTCATTTACCCAAACTGGACCCCTTTACTGCCTTAAAAGCGATCGCTATTTTCCGGTTTATCTTACCTCAACAAATCCTCCGTTATGCTGGGGGACGAGAGGCGGTGATGGGAGAATTGCAAAATCTGGGGCTAAAATCGGGAATTAATGCTATGCTGATTGGGCATTATTTGACCACTCTAGGACAACCCCCCCAACAGGATCAGGCGATGTTGGCTGATCTTAGTTTAATAGGAGGAGAAGCCCCCATCCCCGGTGAATACCAACCCCAACAGACAACCTAAATCACGTCGAGGACGAGAATCTCCGCCGCGGCGCACTTCCGTATCGGTTCCCAATGAGTTAATCTGGGCCTTGATTGGTTTGTTGCTAACAATTTTTAGTACATTTGTTCCAGTAAGTCTAGCCAGTTGGTCGGCTGCGGGTCTATCTTCGCAAAAACTAGGCATAACTTACCAAATTGGGGCAGTATTGTTAACGGGCTGTCTAGGGGGCAAAAATGCCGGGCTTCTTGCCCAGGTGGCCTATATTTTTCTCGGTTTAACTTGGTTGCCTGTGTTTGCCCAGGGTGGGGGGATGGGTTATCTGAAAGAACCCAGTTTTGGCTATATTTTAGGCTTTATGCCGGGGGCATGGCTGTGTGGTTGGTTGGCTTTTCGCTGGCGGGCTAAGATAGAAACTCTGGCTTTCAGTGCCTTTGCCGGTTTGTTAGTGATTCATCTGTGCGGTTTATTATATATGCTGGGATTGTCGATTTTTCAGCCCCAAGCCAGTCAAATCACCTTTCCCGATAGTTTGCCCACCCTATTTATGAATTATTCAATCTGGCCATTTTTAGGGCAATTAGTAGTAATTTGTGTGGTGGTAATTATTGCCTTTTTCTTCCGTAAATTATTATTTTATTGATGCCACAGCCAATGTTAAAAAAAAATCGCTGGTTTTGGATAGTGGCGGTGATTGGTCTAATTTTAGACCAAGTAACTAAGTATATAACCGTGCAGAGTTTTGAGCAAATCGGTGATACTTTTCCGGTTATTCCGGGGGGTTTTCATTTTACATATGTGATTAATACTGGGGCGGCTTTTAGTGCTTTTCGGGGCGGTGTTGGTTGGCTAAAATGGCTATCCTTATTAGTTAGTTTGGGACTAATAGCTTTTGCTTACTTTGGACCCCATTTAAATCGTTGGGAACAATTAGCCTACGGTTTTATTTTAGCGGGGGCTTTCGGTAATGGTATCGATCGCTTTTTGTTTGGTTATGTGGTGGATTTTCTCGATTTTAGATTGATTAATTTTCCTGTTTTTAATCTGGCTGATGTCTTTATTAATATCGGGATTATTTGCCTCTTAATTTCTAACTTTCCCCACAATTTAAGCAAATAAGTATATATTTACTGTTCAAAAAAAATTGGGTATTTAGTATTATATTCCTGGAGTCCTGATCATTTAAATATTTTGGAAATCTAGATAATTCCTGTTGAGTACCAATCATTTTGACCTCTGGAAAAAAAACTTCTAAGCTATTATTCCTGTTTTTTATCGGTGCTGGGTGGATGCCAACCTCCCCGGATCCATAATCGACGAACTTTAACGATAAAACCTTCATTATGATTGTCATCATTTAAGTCCAAACGTTCAATAGTTGCCCTAGCGATGGGAGTGAGTCCCACTATTTTTAAAGCATCTGGTGTCCAGATAAAATGTTCTTGCCAATGCTGTTGACGCGGATTGAATATTTCTACTTCTTGTTCTGTTTTCGGATCAATTGCCTTGATAAAATTGTAGCGATATATGTTACATCTTTGGCAAGCTAAAGCTAAGTTTGCTAATTCATCTTTGCCTCCTAAAGATCTGGGCTGAATGTGATCTACTTCAAATAGTGCGGCACTAATTTCTTCTGAAGAATGACAGTATTCACACAGATAGTTGGCTCTTGCTCGGACTTGTAATCGAGTGGTGATACTAATCATTTAGATTCAGCAACTATTCTCGCATTTAAAAGCGTGAAAATCTCGTTTAACTCTAAAATACCGGCTAATTCTGCGGTTTCTTGAGAATTAAGTTGGGAATTTTTTTCTAGTTCCCGTAGTTCCTCTAATCGACACTGCAATTCCTCGGTGAATTTAAAAAGATAATTTTCCCTTACTGGCGATAGCTTAATTCCTTTTTCAATCCAAGAAGAGGGCTTGACCATCAGTTGAGTTAACATCACTTTCTCCTTACCTTTAATCCCTAACCTAATCCTAACACGATTAGTTATCCTCGATCGGGTGAGCATTGCCCACCCGAAAAACTATGCTTCTGTTTCAGAAATAGAGCGATCAAATTTACTAACTAACTGAGGATTTTCTGACCAAGCATCGATAACACTCATATTACCATTGAGAAAATTCTGTTTAATAGCGCGGCGTTGAATTTTGCCACTGGCAGTTTTGAGAATTGTTCCCGATTTAGCCAAAACAATGGCATGGGTCATAATTTCGTGTTCTTCGGCGATTTCCTGACGGATATCGGCGATTAATTTGACCGTATCTAACTCACCGCTGCGACGTTCTAATTCCTGGACAATAACTAACTGTTCTTCCCCATTATCTTCAATGGAAAAAGCGGCGCCATAATCGGGACGAAAAACCTCATTAAGATGCTGTACTGACCATTCTAAATCCTGGGGATAATGATTACTACCACGGACAATAATTAAATCCTTAATCCTTCCCGTGATATACAATTCCCCATCGAGAAGAAAACCTAAATCTCCGGTGCGTAAAAACGGTCCTTCTCCCGTATCAGCAAGATAAGCTTGAAAAGTTTCTTTGGTTGCGTCTTCCCGTTGCCAATATCCGGCGGCCATACTGGGGTCACTGGCCCAAATTTCGCCCACTTCATCGGCTGCACAAAGGGTGAAAGTATCGGGATTAACCATAGCTATACGGGTATCACAGACGCGACGACCACAACTGGGGACGTATCTAACTCCAGCGGTTCGATCGGAACTAACAAGGACAATTTTACCGCGTTCGTAGGCGGTGGCATCCAAAGCGGTGATAATTGGGGTGGTTCCCTTGGGTTTATTGGAAATCAAGAGGGTATATTCAGCTAATCCGTAGGCAGGGGCGAAAGTTTGCCAAGAAAAGCCATAATCGGCAAAAGTATCGACAAATTTGGCCATTACCTTCGGGTTAATCGGTTCGGCGGCATTTCCTGCGGCCTGCCAACTGCTCAGGTCTAATTCCGCTAAATCGGCAGCTTTAATCCTACGAGTACAAAGATCATAGGCGAAGTTGGGGGCCTGACTATGAGTAACTTTGTACTTAGTAATATTTTTTAACCACTGCATCGGACGCTTAATAAAAGCAAAGGGAGACATGAGATAGCAGGGTGTCCCGTTGTAGAGGGGGACGGTGATACCTTCGACTAACCCGTAATCATGAAAATAGGGCATCCAAGTGAGGGTAACGCTATCCGGTTCGTAACCACAAGCTTTTTGCAAGTAACCGCAATGGTGCATCAGATTAAAATGACTTAACATCACCCCCTTGGGGATATTAGTCGAACCGGAGGTATATTGCAGATAGGCAAGCGCCGATTTATCCACCTGGGGATCTTGCCATTGGTTCGCTAGGGAAATATCAATGCTTTCGGTAGTAATCCATTCCATTTGGTCGAATTCTGGAAATTCTTCCTTCACACCTCCAATAAGAGTCAGAATACTTTCGGTAACTAGGGCAAAGGTGGCATTAGCATCCTTGACAATTGCCCGTAAACGGGGCAGAGTGCGCTTAAGTCGTCCCGATTCCGGTGGGGGGACGGGAATGGCAATCACTCCCGCGTAGAGACAACCACAAAAAGCGGCCACTACTTCTAAACTTTGAGGATAGAGTAAGAGGGCCCGTTCTACCAGGGCCTGGTATTTTTGCAAATAGGCGGCGATTGCTCTTGCTTGGCGATCGAGTTCACTGTAGGTTAAAGGTGGGGTTTCTTTTTTACCATCAATAAGAAAAGTGTAAGCATGGCCCTCTGGTTGTGTCGTGGCGCGGTAACGTAAGAGTTCTACTAGGGTTGCGGGTTGAATTAGGGTTTCAGTCATCGTTGTTATCGGGCTTATTGGCGCTATTGTATAGAAGTTTTAAGATATTTGCCGATGGCGCTAGGATAAAGTGCGAAAGGCGATCGGTCAAGGGTGTAGGATTAAGTAGTTGGTTATAATTAAATTTAAAATAGATTTTAGGTTCGATCCCCCCTGCCCCCCTTGATAAGGGGGGTGTCTGATAATTTTTAACGCCTACCTACTTAAGTTATTGGCAAAAATCCCCCAGCACCATCTCTAAAGTAGTGAGAAAAAGCTACAATTAATCAATCCTAAAATACCGGGGAAAAGTCATGACAGCCCTAGACATTATCCCAGAAGTTGCCTGTCCCCCCACAGATTTATGGAGTGATGAACCACCCTTGGAAAGTGATCTACACCTGCAACAGATCATCATTCTCCTTAGTTGTCTAGAATTATTATGGCGCGAGAGGAGTGATTA
>JAADBR010000052.1 GCA_009995705.1 Microcystis aeruginosa W13-11 | reverse complement strand
CCAGAACAGAGTAAATCTGTTAAGGCAGGTGCGGAACCCCGCAAGGGAAAGAAGCAGAAACCTAAATCGTGAGGTTTGGGAATCACCGTCCGTTTACGGCGGTGAGGATGTCAATTCGTCAACCCCCTGAACGATGGCGGCAGACTTTCTTCTGGGTAAGATAGCTGTAGTTTCGCCAAGATTCCCAAGAAGGCGAGGGCGGAGGCTCCCATTCTTCCCGTTCCCTCGGTCTCGACACCGTCTGACAGTCCCCCTCGGTGTAGCCCAACTCCTTTAGGTACTCGATTTTAACCAGATCGATACCCGATACCCGACACCCTGCCCCCACGAAAAACTTTTTGCCGTAAACCCTATCTAGGAGAAGCCGAATTTTGTTCAAAAGTTAACTCCTCTAACACTTCCGTAACCAACTTGCCGTTGGCTAAACGCTTTAAACTTCTAATCTGAATATTTACTTGGGGAGTTTCTTCTAACTGTTCAATCAAAAAATCTGCATATTTGATTATTGCCTCACGCGCCGCACTTTTTTTAGTCCAAACTCGCGCCATTTCTAACATATTAGTAACTCCGATAAACTCCTCTCCTTCCCCATCTAAACTATAATTAGCCGCATAGGTGTTAGCAGTAGGACACAACAATAAAACATAGCCTAAATGTCCTTTTGTTGGTGTGCCAAATCCTTTAGCCATAAAAAATTCTCCTCAAGATAACAAATCTATTGCAATTGTCGATGATAGCTGAGATTCTATCACTTGATGACCCAGACTAACCGGCCGAGCATTTCCCTCTACTGGGGCGCAATAACGGGGAATTGGGCTAGAAACGAGGCTAATATGACGGTCACTCACCGCTAATCCATGGGTAGGATCATAGCCTTTCCAGCCGCCTCCCGGCAAATACACCTCCACCCAAGCGTGTAAATGTCTTTCTTCTTGGTCTAAATCTCCTTCTTGATAGCCACTGACAAAACGGGAAGCTAATCCCACACAGCGACACACATCCATAAATAAAACCACAAAATCGCGACAGGAACCCTGCTTATTTTTCCAAGTGTTTCCGGGTAGGTATGGTTCCCCAGTAAGACGAATAATTTGCTGACAATTTCGGTAAATTTTGTCATTAAGATTAAACAGGAAAGATAGCACCTGTCCCTCAGTTTCCTGCATAATTTCTTGGGCTAATGCTGCCATATCAGGGTCATTAGCTAACCCATAAAATTGTCTGTAGGGTTGTAATTGACTGTGGAGAGAAATGGGATAATCAAAGGGTAAACAGGTCGCCCAAGGTTCTAACAAATACTGAAAAGGATTAACTCCATGGGTTTCTACTTCACTCACCACATCAATCAATAATTCTTCTGTCGGTTGATTAAACCAAATTTGTAAACAAGAATTGCCATCGAGGTCGATAATATTAGTTATCGTTAAAGGTTCTGGGTTAATTTTGAGGGTAAACTCTCGCAAAGTTTGCCCACCATCGGATTTTGGTCGCAAGCGCAGCAGATGGGGCGATAAAATCACGGGTTGATTATAGAAATAGTTGGTTTGATGCCGAATGTGATAACGCATTAAGTTGTTAATTGGGATTGATATTGAAAGTTATTTACTGGCAGAGGTGGCGCAAGTTCGGGATTAAAAACAAAGAAAGTTTCCGTCATTTTTATTCCCACATCATTAACTCTTTTTTGAATATGGTCGAGGAATTCATGCAATCCTACTTCAATAACATCCTCGATAGTTAGATAACTCATTTCGGCACAAAGTCGCCCTAAACTTCTTTCTACCGAATTACCCCAAGTTCCTATGGGAGTCCCAGTAACTTGATGCAAACAGTGGTCTAATTCCCGCAGACAAAAGTGAATTGAACGAGGAAATTCTCGATTAAGAATTAAAAATTCGGCTACGTCACTAGGAGTAATCCGTCGTTGACATTTACGATACATTTCGTAGGCACTCACGGACCGCAGTAAAGCAATCCATTGAATTTGGTCTAGAGAAGTTCCTACCCATTGGGCGGAAGGCAAGAGATAATAGTATTTAACATCAAGAATTCTGGCGGTTTTATCGGCGCGTTCCTGTAATCTTCCCATAACGCCAAAATGCCAACCTTCATTATGAGTCATGGTTGCATCCATTACCCCCGCAAAACGGTGACTAGCCAATTTAACTTGAGTAAAAAAGTTAGGTAAAGTAGTTTGAGGATGGTAAGAGGAAGCATCTTTTACCATCAAGAAAAAACCATTAACCTGTTCCCACATTTCCGAAGAAATAATCTCACGAACTGACCGAGCATTTTCTCTAGCCCAGCGCAAACAAGAGATAATTGAGTTACTATATTCCGTGTCAAATGTCAAGAAATTGATCACATTTTCTGCGGTGGCTGTGCCGTAACGTTCCTTGAATTGTCCTAAATCTCCCGTGGTTAAAACCAAAGGTTCCCACTGTTGCAAAACACTGGTGGGAATATCTAACATTAAATTAAGGTTAACATCCATAAATCGGGCGACATTTTCCGCCCGTTCAATATAGCGATTTAACCAATAAATTGAATCAGCAACTCTACTAAGCATAATTAACTGGGAAAAAGGAAAGGGTAGGGTGGGTTAGGCGACAATAATTTACGCAGTTGACTCATGATTTAATTTTCGCCGTAACCCACCAAAATTTTGATTATTGTCCTGATCACTTGGTTAAAACCCAAGTGTCTTTACTGCCACCACCTTGAGAAGAATTAACCACTAAAGAACCCTTTTTCAAAGCTACGCGAGTTAACCCTCCTGGATGCACATAAATTTCATCGCCCCGATGGAGAATATAGGGACGTAAATCCACATGACGACCTTCAATTTCCGTGTCAATTAAAGTTGGAACTCTAGAAAGACTTAACACTGGTTGAGCGATATAATTGCGGGGATTAGCAGCAATGCGTGGGGCAAATTCTGCCCTTTGTTCGGGGGTAGCTTGGGAACCGACTAACATCCCATAACCTCCCGACTCATTAGCGGCTTTCACAACTAATTTATCGAGATTATTTAAGACATAATCTAAGTCCTTTGCTCGCCAACAAAGATAGGTGGGAACGTTATTTAAAATCGCTTCTTCTCCCAGATAATAACGAATCATATCGGGGACAAAAGCATAAATAACCTTATCATCGGCGACTCCCGTACCAGGGGCATTAGCTAAAGCGACGCGACCTTCCTGAAAAACTTTTAATAATCCGGGTACACCTAACATCGAATCGGGACGAAAAACCGCCGGATCTAAGAAGTCATCATCGAGGCGACGATATACCACATCTACCCGTCTTAATCCCTTGGTGGTTTTCATTTGTAGATAACCATCAAAGACGACTAAATCACGCCCTTCCACTAATTCTACCCCCATTTGTTGGGCGATAAAAGAATGTTCAAAGTAGGCAGAATTATAGGTTCCGGGGGTTAAAACTACTACGGTGGGATTAGGTAATTGGGGTGGGGCTAAATTAAGGAGAGTTTCCAACAGATGGGAAGGATAATCATCCACCGGTTTAACATTCATGGTTTGGAAAATATCGGGGAAGGTGCTTTTCATTACCCGACGATTTTCGAGGACATAGGAAATACCGGAAGGAACCCGCAAATTATCCTCTAAAACGTACCATTGACCATCTTTATCGCGGACTAAATCGGTTCCCGTGATGTGACACCAGATACCTCCGGCGGGTTTCAGTCCCAGACAGGGTTTCAGAAATCCCGTTGCCGAGGCGATTAATTCGGGGGGAATCATGCCATCTTTAATGATTAGCTGGTCATTGTAGATATCGGAGAGAAAAAGATTGAGAGCTTTGATGCGTTGTTTCAGGCCTCTTTCTAAATAATCCCAGTCCTCAGCCGCGACAATTCGGGGAATAATATCAAAAGGAAAGATTTTTTCCACCCCTTGATTGTCGCTATAGACATTGAAAGTCACCCCCAATTCAAACAGGGCCGACTGAGCGGTTTCCCGGTGTTGTTGAAGTTCTCGGGGTGGCAGATTCTGCAACCATTTGATTAAAGGGGAGGAGTGGGGACGAGGTTGACCATCCTCTAAGAATAGTTCGTCGTAGAAGCCTTCGGGATCGTAGGTATTTAATAGCACGCTGACCTCATTTCATACCTTACCAAAATTTTGGGTTAAAGCACCGTCCTTTTAGGACGGCTTGATGTTAAAATAAAACTGGTTTGAATCCCCTGAGTGGGCGGTAGTGAATGGCTCGATTGAGTTGAACCCTTGAACTCGAAAGTCTGCATAAGAGACAAAAAGGGAAGGTAGCGAAAACCTCGTCAAACATAGCGCAGTAGCCGCTCAACAACGGTGAATGAAAAACCAGTAAAAATCTTTGTCGTAAGACAGATAGGGTGGGGCATACCCAAATCTCGGTTGAAAGACCAAAACGCTTGGAGAGTGAACCATAAAAAGGATAACTAGATAGCAAGTGATATTCTAGTAGGTTCGGTTCAGACATAATCGTGTAAGACCTAAGTAAGGGAAACCAGAAAGGGCTGTGATGAGCTTCGAGAATCCTCACGCCTTTAAGCCCAGGAGTGTCAACTATTCCCAGTGTCGGACAATTGGCCTGATTTTTTGTAGTCTAGAAGACATTTTAAGGGAAATTTTACGAAGTTAGAGGTTTTTCATCCCTAGCGATCGCCAATTGATCCCCACCGGTAGAGAAACCTGACAAGAGCGAGAATTACCCCTGAAAACTGTGTTACATTTTTTAAAGGTCACACATTAAATCTTTCATTTTTCTTACTGGTTACGCGATGTTTACCAAACAAGTAACGGATTCTAAAGCCTATCAATGGTTTGAGGAACGCTTAGAAATTCAAGGGATCGCTGATGATATCAGCACCAAATACGTTCCCCCCCACGTCAATATCTTCTACTGTCTGGGTGGCATCACCCTTGTGTGCTTCGTGATCCAGTTTGCCACTGGTTTCGCCATGACCTTCTACTACAAACCCACTGTAGCAGAGGCCCTCTCCTCCGTACAGTACATCATGAACGAAGTTAACTTTGGCTGGTTAATTCGTTCTATCCATCGCTGGTCCGCCAGTATGATGGTGTTAATGATGATCCTGCACGTTTTCCGCGTCTATCTGACCGGTGGCTTCAAAAAACCTCGCGAATTAACCTGGGTAACTGGAGTTGTCCTGGCCGTAATCACCGTTAGCTTCGGTGTCACCGGTTACTCCTTACCCTGGGATCAGGTGGGTTACTGGGCGGTTAAAATTGTTTCCGGTGTACCTGCTGCTATTCCCGTCGTCGGTGATCAACTCGTCACCCTGATGCGCGGTAGCGAAAGCGTCGGTCAAGCAACTTTAACCCGTTTCTACAGCTTACATACTTTTGTACTACCTTGGTCGATCGCGGTCTTCATGTTGCTACATTTCTTGATGATCCGTAAACAAGGCATTTCTGGGCCTCTATAAATTCAGAAAAATATCTCTGTCGGTCCGAAATCATTTTTAGGAGACATTATCCATGTCCACATTAAAAAAGCCCGATCTCAGCGATCCCGCTCTCCGCGCTAAGTTGGCTAAAGGGATGGGTCACAACTACTACGGTGAACCCGCTTGGCCCAACGATCTGCTCTATATCTTCCCGGTGGTTATCTTTGGTACGATCGGACTCTGCACCGGTTTAGCGATTATGGATCCCACCATGATCGGTGAACCTGCCGATCCTTTCGCTACTCCCCTAGAAATTCTGCCCGAGTGGTATCTTTATCCCGTTTTCCAAATTCTCCGTATTCTTCCTAACAAACTCTTAGGTATCGCTTGCATGGCTGGCGTTCCCCTAGGCTTGATGTTAGTTCCTTTTATTGAAAGCGTCAATAAATTCCAAAATCCTTTCCGTCGTCCCGTCGCTACCGCTATCTTCCTATTTGGTACTGTGGTCACGATTTGGTTAGGTATTGGTGCCACTTTCCCCATCGATACATCTTTAACTCTCGGTTTGTTCTAAGTTACTGAACTTCACCGGTTTTTTGCCCACGCTTGTGATTCCAGACTTTGGAAGAGCGAGCGTGGGCAATTTTAATTGTGATTTCCTCTAACGGGTAATTTGTTGCACCAAAGCGATGACATCGCTGCGGCTGAGTTTTTCCTTACCTAACGCTAGGACTTCGAGAGTGCCATGGGCTAAAGCGAGGGGAATCTTACAAAAATCGAGGGCCGGCCCATTAGGCAGCGATTGAGTGTAATAATCAGCTAATTTCAGATTACGACGGGCATAATTATGAATATCACTCATTGTCCAACCCTGGGGCAGAAAACTTACCCCCCGGCGCCGATCCTCCCCGTGGTTGCGGGCAATATTAACCGCTTGTAAACCCCGACCAAAACCGATGGCATAACTGCGATTAGTTTCGGTGCCATCGTACCAATTCCAGAGGTCAGACAGCAATAAACCCACGGCACCAGCCACACTAAAGGTATATTGATCTAATTCTATTTCCGTGCGAATATCCCAGTTATTGCCCGCCCAGTAGGCCATGCGATCGGCCATGGCCGCCGTGGCATCCCAAACCCGGGGGGCGATCGAATCCGGTGCTAACATTGCCCATTCGCCAATTCTCAGGGTAACTTCCGGCAAAATCTCCCGATGGACTAAGCCAAAAGTAAAATCCTCTTTGGTAGAATTTTGGGTACCTGCTTGTAAATTCAGGCTAATTTGTCTTAATATCTGGGCTTTACTGAAGTTATCTAGGTCGGGATGGTCTTCTACTTCATCGATCGCCCTCATACAGAGATAAGCTGAGGCTACTGCCTCGAGCAGACGATCTGGTAAACGACTTATGGGAATATAAAAAGTTCGACTCGTTTCTTGCAGAATCGTTAAAGCATTATCGCGCAAATTCATTCAGTCCACTCCTCACGCCAACTTAGGTAACTACGAGTTAAACCAATCAGATAGATCGGTTTAGGTGATTCCGATGTTCCTAAGACAAAGTTGCTGTCTATTGTAGTATGATTATTCAAAATTTCCCGATTATTCTCGAAAAAATCAACCATTAGGGTCTTCTTGACAATTTTTCTTTCTGGGATAGCTGAGGGACAATTACGGCAATTTTTCGAGATTACAGGCTTAAAAAGCGGTTTTTGCCCGTTTTTAAACAGTATTTTTTGGCTTCATGGCAGGGATTGAAAGGAGGTCACTTGTAAAATTGGCCCGATCATGGCCAGAGTTATCACATCTGAGCGAATTTGACCTATAACTGTCACTTTTGCCCTTTTTTGGGTTAATTCGGCGGGTGGTTCCATTAATTCGTAGGTTTGACCGTTATCGGCAATTAATGCCCAAGTTCCCGTGCCTATTTCGATTCTTTTTATCTGGCCCGTTACACTAACACTCATGCTTTAATTTCCCTGAACGAGGCGATCGCAATTGCCGCCCCTGTTACAAGCATTCTATCGATATCTTTCCTCGGCATTGATTGCCAATTTTGCCAGACTTTAACTCCATAAATCAGTTTTTTTTATCTAAAAAGCGATTGCTACTTCCGCCATCACCGCTAAGAGGGAGGCCACAGCCGCTAGAATCATTATTTCTCGATCGGATTGTCTCATAGCTATCTGAGTATAAATTACTAATCCTAGTCTATACCACATCTAACCTAGAGTTAAATTGATCTAAATTATTTTATCCATAGATAAAAAGCTATAAAAGTTATCGGCAAGAAGGGAGAAATCTTTTTCTGAATTACCCTGTATTATTTGTTCAGAAACCCTAATTAAGCCTAACTGTTAATAGCGTAATGATATGCAATAACATTAGATTGCATATAGCGGTAAGCGCTTGAGTGAGATACAAACCAAGCTTTGCCTAGCATGGTTCATAGCTCGTGACACTGTACCTCATACGACTGCACACCGCTATAGGTATAAACCAATGGGAGATATTTTCTAGTTTTTGACGGATTTGATCGAGATGATCCTGCACGGGTTGCAGGAAAGTTTCGTACTGTTGCATCTGAGTTTTTAAACGCACTAATGCCAGATTAGCATCGCGCCATTGTCGCTCCTGTTCTTCAAATTCACGAGTTTTTTGCTCTAAATCCGACCATTGCTCATCAATAGTATCTCTGTTTTTTTGTAAATCCTCTTGTAGTCCCTTGATTTCTGCTGCTAAACGTTGACTTTCTTGGAGATTATTTTGATAACTATCCTCCAGGAGAATTAACACTGGTTCAAAGCTACATTTTTGGGCATCTTCTGGGGATAAAATTCCCTGTCTCCGTTGTAAAATTTTCCGATATTGAGAGCGAATAGCTTGCCTTTCCCGAAGATTCCGTCTTTGTCCGAACAGAGTTTCTGCCAGCATTCCTTTTCTCTCCTGTTCCTCGGCTAATTCTTCTTCTAAATTAGCTCGCTGGGATTCATCTATTGTGGTCATTCTTGCTCCTAATTCTTCCACGGTTTGGGATTGGAGAGTTAATTCTTCCTCTTGGTCGTTGACAAAAATTTCCAAGCGATCGAGGTCTGTTTGTAAATTGTTAACTAAGCTCTCCAATTCTTCTAAAGGCATTTTTTCAAGAGCTTCTAGATCGATTTTCCCATCAAAATCTAGGTCTGCTGCTTGGGCGAGACGAAGGAGCATTTGTCGAGTCGAATCAGTGGTTTGTAGGGTGAGGTTAAGGCGCTCGAATAATTCCTGTTTTTGACTCAGAACAGTTTCTTGTATTTGTAGTTGTATCTTCGTTGTTTCCAAAACACTGCGACTTATCTTTAATTCCCTGGCTCTTTGTTTGAGATGATTGAGCATTTGTTCGTTGGCGACCTGACGATTTTCTACAGCTTTTTTCTGCTCCTCTAAACTCTGCCAACAACTATTTAAAATTGTCTGTTGTCCCTGCACAGATTCAAGAGTTGAATAGAGAATTTGTGAGGGAGAATTACCCAGATCGTGATTATTGGCTAAACTCTCCGCTAGAGAGCGAATAAATTGTTGTTGTTCTGGGGAAAGATTGGGGAAGGAGTTGAAATTTATTTGTTCTTCTTCCAGGTGTCGCTGTTGCTCTATCAATTTTTGTTTTAGGTTTTCCAGTTCTTGTCTTTTGCCCTCTAAATAATCAAATTCTGCTTCTATGCGCTCAATTTGCTCAATTCTTTCCTCCATTTCCATTTTCTGGCGGTTGAGAATCTCGCTTTGATAGGTGAGGGATTGTTTCCACTGATCGATTTTCTCTTGATCTTCCTTATTGCGTTCGATCAAACGGGAAATCCTTTGCAGTTGTCGCACCATCTCCGCTCCCGCTAATTCCGGTTTTCCTTGCAGTTGACGATTATCGTTCAAATTCACCAAGATAAGCGCACCTTCTCCTATGGAGTTAGTTTCGTCGCAGGTTAAGATATCGTTTCCCGCTATGGCACTCCACGTCTGATCTTTATGCTGACAGGCCAATAGCTTCAATTCGGTTTTGTAACCACTGATAAAACCTCTAGTCTGTTTTTTTACTTCTGCAAGGTATAGCACGAGTAGTCTTCCTGTGTGATGAAAGTTTTTGTAATTGGTTTTAGAGAGAGTTGGTGATTGAGGCTAGGAGCGGGCTGTTTACAGTTTCAGTGTACCCATCGGCTGCCACAAAAATTTTAATTTCTATCATTCAAGTTTTTCTTTTTGAGACATATATTTGTCCTCAATTTTTCCTCTTACCCACTGGAAAATTTTAAATTTTTGAAGATTTTTAAGCACCAATTTACTGACCTAGTCTCAAAAAATTTGGCAGTCAATCCCATAAATCCGCTGATGTTTTCCGACCCCTTTTACCTCTGGCTGCAGTTTGAATAAGCTGACCACACATCTAAATTATCGGTTAAGACGGCGTGAGAGCGAGCGGCAAGGATAGAAAGCTAGACCTTTTGTACTGAAAATTTCCTAGGCTAGTTTAAATGCAGCAAAGGTTACTGAAAAATATCTTACATAATTAGCTTATCAGATTTATTGTTAGTAACAAGAGCAAGGAAGACAGCGTTTCTCCTCAAGATGAAGTATGAGGAGACTTGGCATCATCTCCAGACTAACACCTCCTCTTCTAGTATTGCCCAAGACCAGAGACTTCGTACCTCCCCATTAAGATAACTGCTCTAGGTTATTCTAGACTAAAAGAAATAGCGTCTAGTGGGGGAGATTCCGAGAAATTAGGCAAGGAAGCTTCAATGAGATTGACATTCCCAGTATTTTACAATTGATTGAACTAGGACAAAAAATAAGAGAACTATTGATGGTGATCTCAGTATTGTTGAAAAAGTCGAGAGTATTTTAGAAAATTCCAACTATTCCTGGGGTCTTTTCCCTGAGAAGCTCTCGCTCAGGCTATATTGATCGAAGCTGCTCTCATTCTCTGGGATATCGCCCTACCAAAACTCGACGGTTTAACCAGTCAAGGGGTGCCCCTGGCAAGGGTAAAAGCCAAAATGGTGGGGGCAACCGATTATTTAAGCAAACCTTTGAGCGAAAATGAGTTATGACTGATGGTTGAGAGGGTAATCAGACCGATAAAACCCATCGCCGGATACAGTACCACATCCTTAAACAGCCAAGCTTTCGCTTGCCTGCCTGTGGCACGCCTAGCGACTAAAATAGCCGCAATATTCGTGTTAAACCCCGACCAGCTAGAGAACTGGAGTTTTTTGACAAAAGCAGATAGACTAAATCTAGAGACCCAAAACTAAAGAAGAGACAAAAAATGCTGAAAGTGGATTGCGAAAAGTTGAATCAAAGCCTAGAAACCTTAAGAGAAGAGGCATTAGGAGCGGAGCATCCACGAACAAGAGAAAGATTAATGGCCTTGTACGAAATCTGTGGCGGCAAAAACGCAACCCAGATTGGTAAGGACACGGGAAGAAACTCTCAAACGATTTGCGAAAAGCATTCCCAAATGCGTTTGACCGCTATGGGATAGAGAGGTGCGTAGTTCAGCCAAGGAGAATCAATCTCTCGAAGTAAAAGTGAAGGGAATTTCTGAAATGGAATTCAGTCTGTCTATATTTGACTATACTTTTACTAACTATATTTACCCTTATATAAGGATTGAGGTACAGATAATGAGCAGTACCAACCAAGAATCCTGAAAGAGTCAGAATATTTGCAGGAATATTTCCTATTCTGTTTCCCTTCAGTCTTCCCCCAATGCCTACGAAGTTAGCTGACGGGCTAGGACTGAGAGATGTCCTTTTCATTGACTTAAATTCGCCCCAAATTCGGCTCCTCCGCTTCAACACACCACGGTTGAATTAGGCTGACTTACTCTATTTGCTCCGAATGATAACACATTCGATCGAGTTGTAGGAAAATCTCGATCGCCTCTGATAATTTATCACAGGAGGACGTAGCGATCGCATTTACCAAATCTTAGCCATTACTAACTCAAACCCCGGCAATTCTGGATCACCACTAACGGTTTCAGGAGCATTTAAAATCTCCGGTTCTCCATGGGGACGGTAAATATAGACTTGGCGATTTTTGCGATCGATTAACCAACCCAATAAAGTACCATTGGCAATATATTCCTCCATCTTTTTCCGCAAACTGGATACTGTATCATTGACAGAACGTAATTCAATGACAAAATCGGGACAGATGGGGGCAAAAGAGGCTTTTTGTTTTCCTGTTAAAGCATTCCAGCGTTCTAATTTAATCCAAGCAGCATCAGGTGAACGAATTGCGCCATTGGGCAGCGTAAAACCCGCACTAGAATCAAACCCCAGTCCCGTTCCATCTAGTTCTGACCAGTTCCAAAGTTGAGCGGCGATATTAAAATTGCGATTACCCGTATCTGAAAAAGCAGCAGGCATAACGATCACTTCTCCACTGGCACTGCGTTCAATGCGTAAATCTCGATTGGCTAAACAAAATTCATAAAACTGCTCCTCCGTCATCGGCATAATCCAAGGAAGATCAATCATTAGAGGAGCCGAGGTCGCTTGTACAAGTATTGTCGTCATGAATTACACGAATTAACAACTGAATGCCCTTCAATCTTAACTTAGCTCTTGTCATCGGCATTGTTGACTACTAGAGATAGAATGCGATCGCTCTTAACTTGGCCAAAGAAGCCTGACGGAGAGGAATGTAAATATTTATAAAAATGTAGCTTAGAATACAGTTGGGGGGGGAATGTGTATTAAGGGGATGTCGATTATGTAACGCTATATTAAGATAAAAAAAGACAATGAATCACGTTTGGTATTCCTCACTGGGAGCAGTTTTTGGGGCGATTGTCTCCGTTCCGATGGTAGCTTACTACTTTCCCATAGCATCTCCAGGCACTGAAGGACTAAAAGTGCTAGTAACTAATACATCTCCAGTAATAGCCACTTTTGAGGGCAATTCTGGCCAGTTCAGCAACGATTTGTACTTAATGCGTGATTCATTAGGCAACCCTGGTGACGATGGAGATTTTTCTAACGATCTTTTTATCTTCAATAATCTCTCTTCAACCGTGGGTAGTACGGTATCATTGGGTTCTTTTTCTATCGGTACTGAATTGATCTTCCGACTGTTTGTCAACGATACGGGGAATAACTTTTTAACCGGACCCGCTAGCCGAAATCCAGACAATCAGGCTCATGCTCGAGTCCAAGAAAACTGGATGCCAAACAAAACTTTAGTCAGCTTTGAGGATCAGCTTAATGGTCCATTTGATTTCAATGACCTGAGCTTCTCTTTTGCCAATACTGGTACTACGGTAGTGCCTGAACCAAGTTTAACCCTCAGTCTCCTCGCCTTAGGCACACTCGGCGCAGCCTCAACCCTCAAGCGCAAATTGAAATCCTCTAAATCCTCAGAAAAAGAAACCACAAAAGTATCTTAATACCATCAATAAAATCCGACAATTCCCCTTCATTAATTGGAGGGGTTTTTATCAGTTGTCATACTAAATCCGTTGAGTAACGCACAGAAAACGGGTTTCTCGGAGAAACCCGTTTTCTATTCTATTAATGCTTGGGGATAGTTTTTCCTAGCTTAGGGGGACTGAAAGTTTAATTTTCCCTCTGTTATTCAAATAGAATTATGAAACCCTCTTGCTGAAAATGATTGTCGTGAGTTAACACTTGACTGATTTTTAAGCGCTGCATGACCGTCATTGAAATACAATCTGTCAGGCTATATTCTTTGTCTGGACGGCGGCGGTATAACTCGAAGCATTGCAGGAATGATTCTTGGTTTTGCGGAATGACTTGAAGGCGGGGATTCTGGAGCAGATCATCGATAAATTCGACAGTACGCCGCTTCCGATTTGCTCCCCGGACTGACATAAAATTCAGTAGCTCTACCAAAACTTCATCCGTCGTCACAAGTTCAACGTTTTTGAGACTGGACGTAACTTCTCTGGCTCGTTGATGCCAATTATCTTGGGGATTGATTAAAGCAACCCAGTAGAAAGTGTCGGCAAAAATTTGTTTCATTGTAAGGATTCACGCTGAAAGCCTTAATTTTCGTGCTTATTGAGAATAAAACTGTTAGTTTAGCGAGTTCTGAGATTTTAGAAGCCGCTCTGTGACTGCATTTGAGACACCTGAATCCTTACGTTTCATTGCCTTTTCTTGGGACTCCCATAAAGATAATGGTCATGCCCTTCTGCACCGTCAGATGGAAGTGGCTCAAGTTCTTCTTCAGGGAAGTTCAGATTCAACCTATCAACTATCTTTAAAATTGATTCTCCAGTCTCCTCTTGAGATATATCAGAAGCCATCAGATGAGTTTCTAGGGCATCTTTCAGTCGATTTAAAACGCCTTCTAGAGAGCTATCCTGGTAATCAATTGCTGCTAATTCAGGCGATTTGAGTGAATATCCGTCGGGATTCTTGGAGATGACAATGCTGATTTGATTGACCATAATCCTTCCTATCTCAGGCTAATCAAGAATTGGGACTTCTTTAGTCTAGCAAAATAAGCAGGACATTTATAGCAGTTTTCATCAGAATGAGGTATGGGCAAGGGGCTTAAACCCTTTGTTAGCAAAACTTGTCGATACCTCAGTAACGTGAAAAGCGCGATAAGGTTCTTCAGGATTTGGAAATGATTGTTGATCGGGAATTTTAATTGTCTGTTTTTGAGATTGGGACTGAAAGTTTAATTTTACCTGAATCTTTCTAACAGTTCTGAGCGAGATAAATTCGCCAGAGAAAGAAGTAACCCGGTGCGTTCGGAGACGGGAAGTTGGGCAATCCGTTCCACCAGACCAGATAATTCTGCATCTAGGCTGCCAAACCGTCCTTCCAGAAGACTGGTTATCAGCGATAGTTGTCCTTCTAAACTGCCTCGTTGTATCCCTTCTTGTATCCCTTCTTGTATCCCTTCTTGTTTCCACTCTTCCCGTTGTTTTAGATAAGCTGGTGATAGGTTCATAATCTCCTCCTGTTCTTCGGTACTTAAATTATCTCTTAATTCCAAACTCTGCCGCCAGTTGGCCAGAATTTCCAGTAAATTCTCTTGGAAAGGATTACCTTCAGGCAATTGCACTAATTCTTCTACTGCTCGTTTCTGCGTCCCTCCTTTCCCTAGCACCCTCAACCATAAAGTCTCCTCATTGACTGGTAATTGATGGATGGCAACAATTCCTGTTTTGAACAGGCTCGGGGAAAAATAAACTCCTTTTCCCCACTCCTATTTCATCCCCTCTTCCGGTGGGAATGAAGGGGGGATTCCCACGAATCCTTCAATCATTCTCCCCGAAAAAGTAGGCGTTAAAATCCAGAGAACTGGTAGTTGAGCTTCTGTTAGAGTTTTGCTTGTCCGTTTCGCCTTCCTTAAGACCTCGCCATGAACCGCGTATAACTTTGAGATGCAGCTGCGAATCTCTACCTCGGAGGGTGGGTTACGGAAAGGTTCAAATAAGCAGCAAGTCGCTGCCATTTTAGCGAGTATGCCCAAGGGTAATTCCGTCCTTGATGCTGAGGCTGGTTCAAACCAGATATCGATTTCTTGGACTTCACTCTTGACTTTCTTGCTCTTTTTAATCGTTCCCAGAGACGCTAAGAGTTCTTCTAAATATTCCTTGGCAAATTGGTCGTGAATTTGGCGAGTCATTGCAGGGGATAATTAAGCCGAGAAAGTGCATTAACAATCTTGTTAGATCATAGCAAGTTTTGAGAATTTATCTTTTTAATCAACAGCACCAGTGTGCGAACCAATCGGATCTCTTATTCTTTGTGTAACAAGTTTAACTTATATAATAGCGATCGGTCTTTGTGTTCTTTGTGTCTCTGTGGTTCTTCACACTCATTGCTTAAAAGCCCCTTTTCAAGTTCCCCAGAGCTTAGTCACCAATATTCCGAAAGTGACGAAAAAGGGATAATCTTCCACTCAATTGCCCAAAAAAAAGGCTAGAATCGAAATATAGTATCGATCGCTAGAGATTTTTCATGAATTACAAAAAATTTTGCTTGGCTTTTTTGCTGTCCCTTATCCTCATCAACACCGGATTAGTTATGCCTAGTTATGCAGACGCAAGAGAATTGAGAACAATTACCGTGACGGGAGAAGGAATAGAAAATATTGCCACTTCTCAAGCAATAGTGCGCTTAGGGGTAGAAGTTCAAGGCAAAGAAGCGGGGAAAGTGCAGCAGGAAACCGCCAATCGTAGCGATGCGGTGGTTAAATTTCTCCGTTCCCGTCAAGTGGAAAAATTGGAAACCGCCGGCATTAGTTTACAGCCCAATTATGACTTCAGCAACAATCAAAGACGTTTAATCGGTTATATCGGGGCTAATTTGATTAGTTTTCAGATTGATATAGCCCAAGCGGGGAGTTTAATCGATGAAGCGGTGAAAGTCGGGGCAACACGCATTGATGGGGTCAGTTTTACTGCTGGCGAATCAGCGATCGCAGCTGCCCAAAGAACCGCTCTCATCAAAGCCACGGAACAAGCTAGAGAACAGGCCACAATCGTGTTACAGGCCCTTGGTTTAGTGCCGAAAGAAACGGTTTCTATCCAAGTGGGTAATACCAGTAATCCCGTGCCAATAGCCCGTTCAGAAGCGGTTTTTCGGAGTGCCGATGCTGCCAGTAGCCCGGTTATCGGAGGGGAACAAACCCTGCGGGCTGCTGTCACCCTCGAAATTAGCTATTAACATAACCTTTAGCTATCAGTTAAGCTGTACTGCATTTAAACTGCCCATGGGGTATTTTAGTACAAATGCTCGAACTCTCTCTCTCCTCGCTCCCCCGCTCATAGACAGTCCTAACGAGTAATTTAGATAGTCAACAGCTTAAAATCAGCACCGATGCTCGGAAAATCTAGAAAACTTTCGCCCTCATCCGTGAATTATCCTAACTTTTTACCCACTGTTGGGGAGGGATTGAGTGAAGATACCTCCCTTGCTCTCCTCGAAAATATCCAACAAATTGCCATCGATAGCCCCATCTATCCTCGGTCGATTCTAACTACCTATAGTCAACAAGGGCAAGGTCAACCGCCTTTTCTCCTCCTGCACGGTTTTGATAGTTCCCTGCTGGAATTTCGGCGTTTACTACCTTTCCTCGCCCAAAATAGGGAAACTTGGGCGATAGATCTCCTCGGCTTTGGTTTTACTGAGCGATACCCAGATTTAGAAGTATCTCCGAAAACCATTAAAAGCCATCTTTACCATTTCTGGCAAACTGCGATCGCACAACCGCTGATTTTAGTTGGTGCTTCCATGGGGGGTGCAGTGGCCCTGGATTTTACCCTCTCCTACCCGGAAATAGTGGCGAAATTAGTCCTGATTGACAGCGCAGGACTAGCTAACCCCCCAGTTTTGGGTAAATTGATGTTTTCTCCCCTCGATAAGTGGGCAACTAATTTTTTAGCCAATCCCCGCGTGCGTCAAAATATCAGTCGTACTGCCTATTTTGATGCAACTTTGGCCACTGTTGATGCTTGCACCTGTGCCAATCTGCACCTGAATTGTCCCCACTGGAGTGAGGCTTTAATCTCTTTTACCAAAAGTGGTGGTTATGGGTCATTTTTGCCGAAATTAAGCCAAATAAACCGAGAAACTCTGATTATTTGGGGAGAAAACGATCAAATCTTAGGCACAAAAGACGCGGAGAAATTTCAGCAGGCCTTACCCAATAATCAAATGGTTTGGATTCCTCGCTGTGGTCATGTTCCCCATCTCGAAAAACCAGAACTTACCGCGGCCGCGATAGTTAAATTTGCGAACTAAAAACCTATAATAGGATTATTTGACGCTATGGTGCCAACTTTTATGAAATTTTTGCCGATCGCTCTGGCTACATTCAGCCTTCTGAGTTTATCTGTCAATATTCCCGCTACTGTAGCCACACAACAGCTTTTTTGTCGAGGCCGCATGAATAACGGTTGGTCCTATTCGGCAGAATTTATCAATGGACGTTTTGAGCGCATTCGCTGGACACGCTCCGGTCAACCTCCCCAAGTTTCTAGTCTTAGTTTTAAAAATACCAACAACAAAGGACAACCGATTTATCGGGGCAGTTTATTCGCCGCAGTCAGTGTCACTCTGATAGACTTATCGAAAGGAGATGTCCGTCCCGGTTCGCAAATTTCCGTGGGAGTGGAAGAATGGGGTTGGTCGCGGGGAAACTGCGGTCTTTCTAACAGATGAACAACTTCGGTGAGAAGGTCAGTTTTATTTGGAGTATCGCGGATTCGATCCGCGACACCTTCAAGCGCGGCAAATATCAAGATGTCATATTGCCTTTCACCGTGCTGCGTCGCTTCGACTGCGTGTTAGAGCCGACCAAAGAGGAGGTCTTGGCAGCCTATAACCATTACAAAGACAAGCTCGACAACCTCGACCCCTCCTCTGCAAAAAAATCAGGATTTGCCTTCTACAACAGTTGTCTCTAGGACTTCGAGAAACTCCTCGACGATCCCACGCACCTAGAGCAATCCTAAATCATTTTTAAAAAACAACTGTATTGATGAATTTTAGGAAAATCAAATTTATGATCATCACTACAAAATTCAAATAAAAATTTGACAATATTAAAAGACTTGCGTAAATACCAGTATTTTCTTAAAAAGTTTTTCCCTCGCAACCAAACATCTTCCACTGGATTCCGTTGTGGAGCATTCGGTACAAATAAAATACAAGTAATTGGCCATTAATTAGCTTTCTTTTCCTTATTTATTTCTTCTAAGAACTCTTTGAACTCTCCAAATTTGTGATAACTTGCTCCATCCCAAATAAAAATCATTTTGTCTTTGGTATAATTAGACATTCAATATTGTCTTATCACTTTTTTGAAAATGATTTAGGATCGCTATGTTAAGTTGACGCTGATATTCTAGAACTATTCATTCTAGCGAAAAAATTCGGCAAATGCCACTAATATTGCGTCTTTCAGACTGTAGCGGCTGGCATTGCTGGCATTTCGAGGGTCAGTTATCCCAGCGATAACTACCTGGAAATAGCTCCGCATCCCCATAAAATCCAGTTGTTTGACTTCCATTCCCCCGAAACTCACTATTCAAACCCTTCACTTGATTTTGAAAGGCAAGAGTAAGACTGATTCTGTATTCTATGCTACCGTTTGCCTTGGGGATTACTGAAAAGCCATTAACGCCTCTTGCCAAAACAGACCACAACCTGATAAACTTGTTAGACCAAGGTTTCAGGGAATAGAATGGGGCGATTTATCCCTAAGAGGGATTGACTTTCACGAAGTTTTATGATTGCCAACTGGAAAGTCCCCGAAATCTGGTGATTAAGAGTTTTAGCCTGTTGGCTACTGGACTGACTAAGCAGACCTAACAAATTCAACTGTATGATACCGAGTCAAGACATCGGCGAGGCAGTAGATTCAGTCAGAAAAACTGACGCACAAGACTTCTCTAATTTAATGCCTAGACCTGGCTGGTGACAAGTGGCGGGTTTAGGTAGAGGTTGTTTTTGGTATTGAACCCCGATTCTTGTGGTTATTTACCCGCTTCAGTAATTGCCAATAGGGATTTTAAGCCCATAATTGGTTGAAAATTTCTATTTATTCGCAAAAATCCCCAGTCGCTCCCTGTACTAATCCTAGAGATCGACTTCATGATCAGTAATTTTCCCCAACCAATTCTCTGGAAATCACCTTCCAGGACAATTTAGTTATTTTATGAGTAGCAAGGCCTTAATCGATCGTGAACATCTAATCGAACTGTATAATCGAGGTGAACGCAACTTTGCGGAAGTCAGACTTAGCGGAGTCAATTTAAAGAGACAGTGTTTAAACCAGATTAACCTAAGTCATAGTTACTTAAGACAAGCCAATTTAACCGAAGCTTGTTTAATTAACGCTAATTTCAAGGCTGCTGACCTAGAAGAAGTCAATTTAAGCAAAGCTTGTCTTATCGATGCTAACCTGACTAAAGCCGCTCTTTCTGGGGCAAATTTGCACCAAAGTAACCTAAGCGGCGCAATTTTGAGTAATACTGTTCTGAAAAAGGCTGATTTAAGTTCTGCCTGTTTAATTCACAGTAGCTTACTTTTTGCTCAACTGTTCAAGGCGAATCTGGAAGCGGCTAATCTCACCTCAGCCACTTTAACCCATGCTATGGTGGGGAAAGCTAACCTAAAACGGGCTATTCTCACTCGTGCTATTCTCAGCTCTGCTAATCTTAGCCATGCTAACTTAAAAGAGGCTAACCTAATTCGAGCCTATCTCTATCAAGCTAATCTGGAAAACTGCCACCTTCAATACGCCGACCTCAGCTATGCCGATTTGCGCGGGGCGGATTTACGGGGGGCGGATTTACGTTATGCTAACCTGGAAGGAGCTAATCTGACGGGAGCTAACCTCAATTGTAGTGATTTTGAGGGAGCTAACTTAACTGGTGCCGATTTAAGCAAAACTGACGCGAATAAAGCCAATTTTCGCCAAGCTAACTTAACCGGTTGTAATCTTCTCGGCGCTAATTTAGCCTCCGCTAACCTTTCCGGTGCTAATCTACACCAAGCGGGATTACTCTTGAGTTATTTAGTGGGAAGCAATCTTAAACGAGCTAATCTCAAACGAGCTAATTTAATCGGGGCGATTTTAACCGAAAATAATCTTCTTTCCGCTTCCCTTGAAGAAACTATTCTTCCTAACGGTAGTCGCGGCAATCTCCTTTCCTAAGATTCCTAGAAAAACCTGGTTGTAGAGACTTTTCCGTCAAGATTTCTATAACCGTGGGGTTTTTCTTCGGCAAAAGGGAGAGCCGGAGTTGGGAGTGGGAATTATGAATTATAGAACTCTTGAAAATTAGTTATATGTTATAATGGCAAGTTAACTAATTTTCTCAAAAAAATTAGTTAATTAGTGCATTAGTTCTGAATGAAAACCTGAAGTTTTACTTCTAAATCAAAACTATTTAGATCTGCTTTAATTTGGTTTTTAAAACCTCTTTATTTAATCGGCACAAACTATCTCAATTATGGTTACTAATGACACTTAGATCACAGCAACTCAAGTCTGTGAACTTCTTAAAAGAATAGCTAATTTAGGACTAACTATCCCCATCACTCTAGTATTAGATAATGAATGACCGCTATCAAAAATGTAAAATTGTTGAAAAATTGGCTCTTTCCTTGTCAATATAGTTACTCCATCTGCCGTCTTATTCGCCTAATCTAGATTTAATTGCAAGGCTGTGGAAATTTGTCAAAAAGAGATGTTTGTATGGTAAATATTATGAAAACTTTGCTGACTTTTCTTCAGCTATTTATGAATGTCTGAATGATGCCCATCTGAAACATAAAAAAGAACTGGATTCCTTTTATTCCGCTTCTTTGTTCTTCTAATCCCAATTGGACTGCTCTTCGCCCCCAAACCAAGATTTTTTCCGTTTTTCTGGCATTTCCTTCAAAATACTTTTGACAAATCCTCCCTTGAAAGGCTCGCCGAGAAGCCCCGTCATCTTTTTAGCTGCAAAACGTAAGTCTTCGATTTGAGAGGGGGTTAAGGCTGTATTTTTTGGCATAGACACCATTTTTTTCTTTCCTCTCGCCATTTCTCCTACTTTAATCTATCAGGCATCTTCTTGATCAGAAATCACCCTATTTATTCACCCTTTTGCCTCTTGCCTCCTGCATAAGTGCCTGTCCTCATAAGTAGCCTATACTCAGCGGATTTAGGATCAGGTGACGAAACTGGCATTTTCCGCTAATTCAAGGGAAAAACCCCGCATGACTTCCAGAAATCACCGGGGTTTTTAGGGAGAATAGGGATAGGGAAGCAGGGTGAGAGCCTCTCAAACGCTATTGACAATTGGCCAACTTTGTGATCCGCGTGAGCATTTCAAGTGATACCAGTCAATCAAAATAGTTACGAAATCGACCCATTTGGTCGATTTTTGCTTAACAATTGAGATGGCCAATTCTCCTCAAATATGCCTGAATCGCTCTCTGGGTAAGCAACTCACATAAAGTTCATTTTGTCAAGGCTTGTTAAGATGCGCTTACCCTGGATAGGGAAGGAATTTAACCCTCGGTTTCCTCTCTGGTTTGGATAAACAGAATCAAGAGGAAAACGGTGGGGACTAGGACGAATAGGATACTAGCGATAAAGCCGAGATTATTTACTTGCATGAGTTAACTCCCTCTGTGACAACGGATTTACATAAAGATTAACTCCTAGAATATCATCCTGGAGAAGCCAAGGCGTTGCTGATTTGAAAGGGGAGGTGGGGAAGTGGGGAAGTGGGGAAGTGGGGAAGTGGGGGAATGGGGAGATGGAGAGAATAAATAAAAATAATCTCCTGAATACTGAATCCTGACCACTGACGGCTGACTGCTGTATGATAAAATTTGTCCCGATAGGATAAATTAAGGTCGTGAAATTTGGTCAGTGGTTGGGGTTTATCTGTTTAATAATGGCTCTTTATGTATTGTGGCAGATTCGACAGCTGTTATTATTGATTTTTATGGCGATCGTGTTTACCGTAGCCTTAAATAGATGTGTGAAAGGATTGCAGAGATTAGGGATTAAAAGGGGTTTGGCTATTTTAATTACCCTGCTGACGAGTCTGGGAATTGTGATTTTATTTTTTATAATTATTGTTCCCCCCTTTATCGAACAGTTTCAAAAATTAATTGAACTTTTACCGCAAGCTTGGAATTTAGTCCGCAATAACTCGATTCAATGGCGACAACAATTTCAATTTGATTGGTTGCCATCCCTACCTAATTTAACTGATTTAGTCCAGCAGTTACAACCTTTAGGAACTTTTGTTTTTAGTAACTTTTTTACTTTCTTTTCTAACTCAGTTGCGGCAATTTTGCAATTATTATTCGTGCTGGTGTTAGCAATGATGATGTTAGCCAACCCCCAACCCTATCGACAAGCTTTCTTAAAATTATTTCCTAACTTCTATCGTCGTCGTGCTGAGGAAATTCTTACCCTATCGGAAGCGGGTTTAGGTAATTGGTTGTTGGGAATTGCCATTAGTTCAACTATGGTAGGATTATTAAGTGGGTTCGGTCTTTTTCTTCTACAAATTAATCTAGTTCTCGTTCATGCTATCCTAGCAGGATTGCTCAATTTTATCCCTAATATCGGACCGACTGCTAGTGTAATTTTTCCGATCCTCATTGCTGTTATCGATGCACCTTGGAAAATTGTCGCTATTCTGATTCTCTATTTTATTATCCAAAATGTCGAAAGTTATTTATTGACACCCACTGTCATGGCTAAACAGGTATCTTTGCTACCGGCAATTACCCTAATCGCTCAAATTTTCTTCGCTCAAATGTTTGGCATCTTAGGTTTATTATTGGCTTTACCTTTGACAGTGGTAGTAAAAACATGGTTAGATGAATTATTATTCAAAGACATTTTAGATCAGTGGGATCAAGTCCATAACAAATCTTAAATAATCTCGGTAAAAACCATGAAATTAATCATTCTTACTCTCGTTATTTTATCTAATGTTTTTGCTGCTCTCCCAGCTAAGTCTGAAACAGTGCTAGAAAAAATTAAACGCACGGGATTATTAGAAGTAGCTATGAGAGAAGATGCGATTCCGTTTGGCTATCGAGATAGTAATAATAATTTACAGGGATTGTGCTTAGATTTTATCCAATTGCTCAGAGAGGAACTTAAGCACAAATTAAACCTCCAAATCATCAGTGTCAAAATTTATAAATCGACTTTATTTAATCGCTTCCAGTTATTGGAAAATAAAACCGTTGATTTTGAGTGTGGTCCAAATAGTATCAGAAAAAATATACCTGATGGTGTCAGTTTTTCTCGTCCTTTTTTTGTGACGGGAACTCAGTTTTTAGTTCGGAGTGATAATCAGAATAATTTTAACTTTTCTTCGTCCTTAGAAGGTATAAGTATTGGAGTTTTGCGAGATACCACCACTCAAGAATTATTAAGACAAAAATATCCTCTTGCTGCCTATCAAGAATTTCAAGGAGTGACGGGAAGACTGCGGGGTATTCAAAGTTTGAGAAGGAATAGAATAGATGCTTTTGCTAGTGATGGAATTCTGCTAATTGGAGAAGCTGTCATTCTCGGTTTATCCCTAGGAAAAGATTATCAACTTATCCCCCCCAATCCTTTAAATTGTGATTATTATGGTTTTATTCTTCCCGCTAATGATCCCCAATGGCAAGAGTTTATTAATGGGGTTATCGTCACCAGCGAGAACAGAAATATTTTTAAAAAATGGTTTACTGAAGTTGCTTCTTATTTTAGAGATACTTGGCAGTATTGTCGTAATAGTCCCAAAAAATCCCAGTAAAACTTAACGATTATGCACAAAAAAAATGATTTATTTTGGTTAATTGTTTGCGCTACAATAATCCTGTTTATTTGCAGTGCTATCAGACATATTTTATTTCAATCCAATGCTCTTGATCTTGGTTGGTTCGATCAGGGAGTTTACTTAATTTCTCAAGCTAAACCACCGATTATATCTTTTGTTGGCTACCATATCTTAGGCGATCATATCGCTTTTATTCTCTATCCTATAGCCTTACTTTATAAAATTTATCCTAGGGTTTATTGGCTGCTTTTCTTACAAGCTTTTTCCCTTTCCCTTGCCGTTTTTCCCCTCTGGCAATTGGCAATAGAAGCGGGATTAAAAGAAAAACAAGCTTATACATTAGCCTTAGTTTATCTGCTCTATCCCCTGATTTTTAATGTTAATCTCTTTGATTTTCATCCGGAAGTTATCGCAGTGCCAGCCATTTTTTGGACGGTTTTAGCGGCAAGATTAAATAATCGCTGGGGATTTTGTCTAGGAATCATTATTATTCTCGGTTGTAAAGCAATTCTCTCTTTAACATTGTTGGGAATGGGTATCTGGTTACTTGTCTGGGAAAAGAAAAAAATCCCAGGAATAATTGCTATGATTAGCGGCATTCTTTGGTTTATTATCACCACGAAATTATTAATCCCTCTCCTGACAGGAAAATCGGCAGTCATTGAAATGGCTGATTCTCGATATAGTTATCTAGGAGATAGTTTGCCAGCAATTATCTTTAATCTTTTCCTCAAACCCGATCTTGTCTTAGGAAAAATCTTTACTGGCAATAATCTAGAATACCTCATCCTATTAATTATTCCCTTAGTTTGGGGTTTATCTTGGCGCTATTCTACCCCAATAATTGCCGCTATTCCCGCAATCGCTTTAAATTTATTAGCAGATCATGCCCCACAAAAAAACTTAACTACTCAATATTCCCTGCCAATTTTGCCCTTTTTATTTCTAGCGGTTATCGCCACTTTAGCCCATAATGGTAACTGGTTAAAAAAACCTAAATGGATAATTACTTGGGCAATTATTGCCTTTTTTGCCCTAGCTAAATACGGCTATTTTTGGTCACTGTATTTAAATTCACTCGATACTTGGTCTGCCACCCAAAAAGCTCTTACTCAAATTACCACCAGTGAGAGTGTCTTGACTACTTCTAGAATTGCCCCCCATCTTACCCATCGGGAAATGATCAAATTAGCGATCGAAGGTTCCCAGTCCCTGGATTTAAATCAATTTAATTATATTCTACTTGATCGCCGTCATCCTGGTTGGTCTAGTTCACCAGAACTAATTGATGATCACTTAAATAAACTGAATCAAAATGAGAACTTTCAGTTAATCTTTAATCAGGATGATGTGTTTTTATATCGGGCCTTGACAACCCCTCAAGAAACAAAATAATTTTTCGTTCCACCAATTCCAATAAATTTTCTTTATCGACGGGAAACCAGACAATATCAGCATCGGCACGAAACCAAGTGCGCTGACGTTTGGCAAATTGGTGGGTGTGGAGGATAATTAGATTGATCGCCTGTTCTAAAGAAATTTCTCCGAGGAGATATTGCTTCATCTCTGCATAACCCAAAGTCTGCAAAAGTGGCAAATCCCAACCGTACTTATCCCCCAAATTCTGCACCTCTGCTACTAATCCCCTTGTGATCATTTGATGAGTACGAACAGTGATCCGCTTGTCTAAACTTTCTGGGGAACAGTCTAAACCAATTTGTAAAATCGGATAAGTGGGGGGATTTTCTCCCTGCTGACTAGAGATAGGTATTCTTGTCACATAAAAAACCTCTAAAGCGCGTAAAGTCCTGACCTGATCATGGGGATGAATTTTTTTAGCGGCCTCTTCATCTACCTGCATCAGAATTTGATAAAGATAGGATTGTCCTAAAGCTTGTAATTGCCGTCTTAAATCCGCTTGAGGAGAAACCCTCGGTATTTTTAAACCTTTGACAATGGACTTGATATAAAGTCCCGTACCACCGACCAAAAACAGGGGAGAATAGTGGAGATTGCTGATTAAATCCTCAGCCTGTTCTTGGTACTGTGCTAGGGTAAAATTATCTTGAGGATCACAAATATCAATTAGATAATGGGGAATCCGCTGACATTCTTCTAAGCTAGGTTTAGCAGTACCAATATTAAATTCTCGATAGATTTGTCGGGAATCGGCACTGAGAATTACTGAATTAAACTTTTCGGCCAATTGTAGGGCTAAACTGGATTTTCCTGTGGCAGTTGCCCCACAAATAACAATCAGAATAGTTGACATACTCCCCCCGTCAAGCTGCGCTGTGACGGGGGATTCTTGACCTATCACTATCGGAAATTCCTTGTTCAACGGGGAGCATCCCAGATATGTAATGAGTATAAATGCTGATGGCTAGGAAGAGGGAGATAGAGGATAATTAGCCCTAAACTAACCATACCAGATGTAGGCATCATGAATGCTCAAGAAGAACTGCAATTACAAGAACATCTGCAAGCTATCGGTAAAATCCTCAGCAATTCTCAGTTTTAGACACAGCAAGCCTTTTAGGGATTTACAGAACATTTTAACGGGGGATTTTTGGGGCAACTTTGGGTGTACTATCACGTCAAAAGCCCGAAGACTCGTAAAATGAAATTCGTCATCCCATTGAATTTTACCCCGTATTATACGAACTAACTCCCAAAAGCCTTGCTACAGGGCGAATTTAGAATTGCTGGCCTATTTTCCCCATACTTTCTTCCTGAGCACTGAAATGCTTATCATTTCTTAAACTCAGAATTGCTGGATGAAAATTGTCGGAGCGCAGTGGAAAGCGGAAAATGTGCCACAATATTTAAAGCTCCGTTGTGCTTATCTCAATGGTGCTATAGCCCCAGGCGTAGCTTTCTTGGTCGCTTAAGCATTTATACTTATTGCACAAGTGGGATGCTCCCCGTAAGAAGCAGAAAAATTAGCTAAATTAATAGGATGTACTCTCAGACAATTTCAAGAGAGATAGGCTTTTAGTGGCTTGTTAAGAAGCTTTATCAATCTATTCATAATAAATATTGGTAGAAGATTAAAGGTTAATTATTGTGACTAACTCTTTTGGTTAGAAAAAGATAAACTTGAGAATCTTCAGTCAAATTTATTTACTCAAAATCATACTAAATCCGTTGAGTGTGGACTACATATCAAGAGAGGCACTCAGGCAAAACGGACAATAAATAATCAGTTTTTAATAACTGGATTTAGTATCAGTTGTACTTAATTTAAATGAATCAACCCTAGGGACTAAGGGGGGATCGAACCTAAAATCCATTTTTAATTTGATTATAACCAGCTACTTAACCTCAGCTAATCCAGGGAAATTTCTTTCTGGATTAATACCTCACCAGCGATTAAACGTTGGGCTGCTGAAAGTAAAACATCCTCAATATAGGGCTTGACAAAATAACCTTTTGCCCCTTTAGCAGCGGCAAGATGCTGCATTTTTTGCGTCCCTTGGTAGGTAATTATCGCTACTGGTATCCCCTGAAGTTGTTCATCCGCTTGCAGACGAGAGAGTAATTCTAACCCATTCAGGCGAGGCATTTCGATATCGCAGAGAATCAGATCACAAGCTAATCCGGCCTGTAATTTTTCCCATGCTTCTAAACCATCCTGGGCCTGTTCAATGCGATAACCAGCTTTAACCAAAGAAATCGCTAACATTTCCCGCACTATTAACGAATCATCGACAATCAAGACGAGAGGACTCGATTGTGCCAACAAATTAGCGGAATCACTATCAATAATCGTTGTATCGGAGCATGAAAGCTGATTAGGAGTCGCTTTAATACTATTAGCTAGTAACACTTCCCCCGCAATCATTCTTTCAGCTGCCGAGAGTAAATCTATTTCCGTGTAGGGCTTGGTAAAATAACCACTAGCCCCTAATTTCGCCGCCACCTGACGATGACGTTCCGATCCTCGGGAAGTCAACAAAGCCACGGGAATCGCCGCTAATCGGGGGTATTTTTGCAAATTAGACAGTAATTCCAGGCCATTCATGCGGGGCATCTCGATATCACAGAAAACGATATCACAGGGCAAACCACCGCGTAATTTTTCCCAAGCTTCTTGACCATCCCGGGCCTGTTCCACACGATAACCAGTTTTATTAAAGCTTAAAGAGAGCAATTCCCGAACAGTAATCGAATCATCGACAATCAGAACCATAGCCTCGGATTTTTGGCTAATTTCCACATCTACAGGCGGTCCAGATTGGCGCCAAAGACCACCGTTATCGATACGCAGACGACCGCTGGCGATGTCGATCAACTCTAACACATCACCGACGGGCATCACCGTACCATCGCCTAAAACCGTCGCCCCAGCAATCCCAGCCGTTTTCGGAATCGGTCCTTCGATCTGTTTGATCACGATCTCCTGTTCCCCGATCACTCGATCCACCTGTACCGCGAGGAGATTATTACCACCGCGCAGGATCACGATCGCAAAAGAGTCCTTCCCCTGTTTGCTGGTGTAAAAACTACCGCGACTAAGTTGTCGATTGTAGGAAAGCAAATCGCTCAAGGGTTGGAAAGGTAGTAAAGTGTTTTGCCAGAAAACGCAGCGCCGTCCCCCCCTATCCATTTGGATATCCCTGGCCCGGAAATCCCTCACATCTTCCACTCCGTCCATGGAGAAACCGATGCGAGCATGATTACTAACACAACAGAGGGCCTTACAGATACTCAGGGTTAGGGGTAAACGGAGGGTAAAAGTGGTTCCTTTGCCCAGTACCGAGTCAATAGTCACAGTCCCGCGCACATCGATTAAACTGGTACGCACCACATCTAAACCCACCCCACGACCAGCAAAATCATCGGCCTGATCTTTGGTACTAAAACCGGGATGAAAAAGAATTTCATAGACTTCTTGGGTACTGAGGTTTTGAGCTTCCCGATCGCTGAACAGGCCTTTTTCGATCGCCTTAAGTTTAACCAGATTAACATCAATACCGGCCCCATCATCACTAACGGTGATCACGGTTTGATTGCCCTGTAGGAATGCCCGGATCGAGATCGTACCGTGGACAGTTTTGCCTTTGGCCAGGCGTTCTTCGGGTGATTCAATGCCGTGGGTGATCGCATTGTTGACCAGATGGATCATGGGACTATTGAGATGTTCAAGGATCATCTGATCGATGAGAACACCCCCTCCTTCCACTTTTAATTTGGCTTGTTTGTGCAGTTTCAGGGAAATATTGCGAATTGCCCGGGGTAGATGATCGGCAGTTTGACTAAAGGGAACCATGCGCGATTTGGTCATCCCTTCCTGTAGTTGGGTGGTAGCCTGTCGCAGACTGCGCGTCACCTGATCGGTTTCATCGACGACAAATTGAAGATCACAGGCCGATTCTCGCACGCGCACGATCAATTCGATCATCTCTTGGGATAATAAATGGAAATCGGTAAAACGGTCGATCTCTAGGGCATCTAGTTCCCCAGTCATAGTCGAATTGCCCTGATTTTTTCCCTGAACTCCACCGTAACCGATGGCACCGCCAGCATTGCGACTAGCCAGTAAAGCCCCTTCTAGGAGGCTTCTTTCATAGAGATCCTGCATCCGAACGCCCACATCGCTGAGATTTTGGACTTGGTTAAGCAAATTATCTAAAAAGAGACGCAGGCGATCCTGTTCCTTTTCAAGGCGATTGCGTTTAACCACCAGTTCCCCGATCAGATTGCTGAGGTTGTCCAATTGTTTGATCGGCACTCGCATCGTCTGTTCAAAAGCTTTACCAACAAGGGGACGCGGTTTATTTAACCCGACCGGTGGATTGGTTTCTTCGAGGAGTTTTTCTAAATCCTTGAATTCAGGCTCTGGGGAGCTTTCCGTGGCAATTTCCAGTGATTCTAACCGTTGGAGAGGTTCCGTCGCCGCCACCGGCTCCCCTGCTGTGGATTCCGAGAGGAAGACCTCTAGGGATTCAAAGATGTCCGGCAGTGGCGATTGCGCTGGTGGAGTGGGTTTTTCCAGAAAAGCTTCTAAGTCTTCGAGGCTGTCGTAAAAATTTGGGTTGCTGATGGTTATAATTGCTTCTGAGTCCCGGACTGTTGCATTTTCTAGCAGCAGCGATTCCAGATCATCCCCATCTTCTGGTTCTGACTTAGGAGCGGTCCCACGGGTAGAATGAAGATCATTAGTGGCGGTTTCTTCCCAATTGATGCTATCGCCAAAAAGTTCTGCTAATTCCTGTTCTAAGGGCAAGAAGGACAGGGTTTGGTCAAGAGAAGTCCCATACCTCGCCGCTGGCGGGGAACTCGGCTCAAATAAAAAGCTGAGTTCGTCCAGGGTCTCGTCACCGTCGGTGTCTTTGTCTTCTAAACTCTCTAACAACTGTTCGAGATCTTCGTTAAAGAAATGATCCGAGTCGGGTTTCATCATGATTTGCTTCCTGCCAAGTCTTCCTTTTTGGTCAACCAATGCGCTCTCTCTGGCTTCAGATTACCCAGAATTTTACCCGATAAATCCATCCACTAGGAATTTTTTTATGGCTAATCAAACTCTTGGACTCGATCGACAATTTTATTCCTATTATCAATCTATCTGTCTGCGAGAACCCCCGATCTTAGCTCAATTACGTCAAGAAACTGCCTCTCAACCCCTGGCAGTCATGCAGATTGCCCCCGAACAAGGTCAGTTTATGGCTTTTTTAGTACAGGCGATCGGGGCGAGAAAAACCCTAGAAATAGGGGTTTTTACCGGTTATAGTGCGCTAGTGGTGGCCTTAGCTTTACCCCCAGAAGGCAAGCTCATCGCCTGTGATCTGAGCGAAGAATATACCAGTATAGCCCGTCGTTATTGGCAGCAGGCCGGTGTCGCTGATAAAATCGACTTAAGAATTGCCCCGGCCCTGGAGACTTTAGATCAATTAATCGCTGGGGGAGAAAGTAATAGTTTTGATTTTGTCTTTATCGATGCCGATAAAAGTAATTATGATTGCTACTACGAACGGGCGTTACAATTGGTCAGAAGCGGCGGAATTATCGCTATCGATAATGTTTTTTGGTCGGGACGGGTAGCGGCGGCCGATAGCACCGATAATCGCACCAAAATTATCCGTTCCCTTAATGCCAAAATTCAGCAGGATGAACGGGTCAATATCAGTATTATTCCCATTGGTGATGGTTTGACCCTGGCCATGAAAAAGTGAAGAAGTTAAGGGGGATTAGAAAAGCTTTTGCTCTTGCGGAAACCACTCAGGACAACGCTACATCCCTTAAGCTCCTTAACGACAGCACTAAGTTATCAGTTCAACGGAGAGGGTGGGATTTGAACCCACGTTAGGTGTGACCCTAAAGCAGATTTCGAGTCTGCCGCATTCAACCACTCTGCCACCTCTCCACAGGGTTTGAGTCTGGATTATCATTTTAACAGATTACTTGCCCTAGGATTGATTTTTGTTATGAATCAAGCTCCTTTTCTTCCAGTTAACCATCCCCAGCCTAACTTTCTCCACTGGTTAGGGAGTCTCTGGAGATTTTCCCGTCCCCATACGATTATCGGCACTTCTTTAAGTGTTTTAAGTCTGTATTTAATTGCTTTAGGCAATATTAGCGATTTTTTTAGCCATTGGTCGGTTTTATTGCTCACTTGGACTGCTTGTCTTGCGGGTAATGTCTATATCGTCGGTTTAAATCAGTTGGAAGACATCGACATCGATAAAATCAATAAACCCCATCTTCCCCTAGCCAAGGGCGAATTTTCTCGGTTAACAGGCGGGTTGATCGTGGGTTTTAGCGGCATTTTAGCAATTATACTGGCTTTTATCGGTGGTTTTTGGCTTTTAATCACCGTGGGGATTAGTTTACTCATCGGTACTGCCTATTCCTTGCCACCAGTGCGTTTAAAACGCTTTCCCCTCTGGGCAGCCTTCTGTATTTTTACCGTCCGGGGTGTCATCGTTAATTTAGGTCTTTTTCGCCACTACAACACAGTTATTAATCAAAATCAGTCTATCTATCCCTCAGTCTGGGTTTTAACAGCTTTTGTTCTCGTTTTCACCGTTGCGATCGCTATTTTCAAGGATGTTCCTGACCTAGAAGGCGATCGCATTTACCAAATTACCACTTTTACCCTGCTGCTCGGACCAGAAAAAATCTTAACAATTTCCCTCTTGACAATTTCTCTATGTTATGCTGGTATGATTGTCGTCGGTCTCTTGGGGACAACGGGAATTAATTCTCCCCTGGCCATTGTCGCCCATCTGCTCCTACCTGTTCTTCTTTGGTGGCGTAGTCGCAGAGTAAATTTAGAAGATAAAAGCGAAATCAGCCAATTCTACCAATTTATTTGGAAATTATTCTTCCTGGAATACCTGATATTTCCCCTTGCTTGTTTAATATGAAAATATCTCCTTTTGTTAGGTAGTTTTATTATCACTCAAAATGGGGCAAATATGCAGGGAAATTTTATCACTCCCGTGACTTTAAGAGTCGAGAAAACTAATACAGGTGAGCGCATTGTAGCCACGGGTAGCGAGAAATTTTTTCTGGTGATGACCGTGCAGAAAAGTCCTCCCCCAGCAGTTAAAATTATCGGTAAAGGATTAGATGCGATCGGGCAAATTGGCTCCCAAGAAATCTCAATTATCGACGGTGCAGTTAGATTAAAAGAGATGAAGTAATAGTCTCCTCAATTACGATTGATTGTCCCAAAGTTTAAATAAAACATTTAGATAGTCGAGCGCATTACCGCCACCCCAATAAGGAACTAAATCATAGAAACCTATTGGATTAAAATTATAAGGTTCTAAGAAATTTTTCAATTCAAAAAAATTAGTATGATCTTTATCCTTATCTCGGAGAGTAGTTTCGGCAAATGTATAGCGAATTTTTCCCGCTTTTAAAGCATTTAATGCTCCCTGTAAAACTGCAATTTCAAAACCCTCTGTATCTATTTTTAAAATGTCTATGTATTCAACATTAACTAGATTATTTTCGAGAAAGCTATCTAATTTTGTCAAAGTAAATAGTTCCACTGTTTGATCATTTTGTAGGGATAAAGAGGGATCAGCTTTTGCTTTCAAAGAATCTGTAAGAGCTAACTGATAGCAAAAAATGTTAGTATCTTTGCTGGTAGCGGCCTGTAGTTTTTGGAAGGTTCTGGCGACTGGTTCAAAAGAATATATCTTGGCTTGGGGAAACTTTTGACGATAGTGAAGTGCCTATTGCCCTGAATTAGCTCCCACATCAAAAATGATCTCTACTTTTAAATTGGGAGAGAGTCTATTAATATCTTCCTTATAGTCACAGCCAAAGGGTAAATACTTGGTATTATACAGAGCAAAACCCCAAGAATTTAATAGTCTTTTAGCAGCCATTTTTAACGTTATAATTTCTTAGTTACCAAACGGGCTGACCCCTGTCACAGCTGATTAGTGTCCCTTTGTCAAGGGGAAAGAAAAACTAAACAGTGTTTTTTCTATACACCGGATCATCGAGCATAACCTTATTTGATGCTGACTTGTAATTGATAATAACTGAGCAATGGAGTATTAAGAGACTAGCTATACTTCTAACGAGAGATTTACAAAATTATGACCAATCTTGTCAAATAGATAAATCGTGCGTCAATCTATTCCCAGCCTGAAACCTTATAAGTCTCTCTCTCCTAAACGTTTTGTGAGGACTCTTAAACATCAATCAATTTCATCGTAATTTAAGAAAAGACGCTGATTTTTTGCCTATCTCAAGCGCGTAGATATTTTGAGGATTAAAGATGATGGTAGGAGATTCTTAGATTTAGGCAAATTCCACGAAAACCGCCCCCTTTGTCAGGAAGCATTTATAGAGATTATGATGACTATTTGAGCAATAATTTATGATATAATCAAGACGGCTGACTAAAATAGCCCTAGATTCAGAACTATCTAGAATTACAGCTTTAATTTCCGCCTAACTAAACTATGACTAAATATCATCAAATCACCGTTAACAATCGTCAGACGGGCGAAAAAATTACCACCACCGTTCCCGAGGATAACTATATACTCCACAGTCTGGAAAAACAGGGCTATCAATTACCCTTTTCCTGTCGCAATGGAGCCTGTACCAGCTGCGCGGTCAGGGTATTATCGGGAGATATCCATCAACCAGAAGCGATCGGACTATCGCCAGAATTAAAAGCCAGAGGTTATGCTTTACTTTGTGTCAGTTATGCCCAGGGCGATCTGGAAGTAGCCACCCAGGACGAAGATGAAGTCTATGAATTGCAATTCGGTCGCTTTTTTGCCCGTGGGAAAGTGCGTTTTGGTTTACCCTTAGATGAAGAATAGATTCAGGATTAATCGTGCCAGACACCAGCAGCCAATTAGAAAAATACTTAGACATTGCCAGCGAAGCCGCCCTAGCGGCGGGAACAATTATCCTCGATAATTGGGGTAAAATCGAGACAATAGAAGAAAAAGGGCGATCAGGCGATTTAGTGACGGAAATAGATCGTCGAGCAGAAACAGAAATTCTCAAAATTATTGGCCGTCACTTTCCCAAACACGGGATTTTAGCGGAAGAATCGGGAAAACTGCCGGGGACTGATAGCGACTATCTCTGGGCGATCGATCCTCTCGATGGAACCACCAACTATGCCCACGGTTATCCTGTAGCCGTCGTCTCCATCGGACTCCTGATCGCAGGGAAAGCAGCAGTGGGAGTCATCTATAACCCCTTTAGAAAGGAACTATTTCGGGCAGCCCAGGGTTTAGGGTCCACCCTGAACCGTCGTCCCATCCATGTCTCCCGGACCAGTGAACTGGAAAAAAGTTTACTGGTGACGGGTTTTGCCTACGATCGCTGTCAAACCCCCGATAATAATTATGCCGAATTCTGTTATTTGACCCATCTGACCCAAGGGGTACGCCGCAGCGGTTCCGCTGCCAAAGACTTAACCGATGTGGCCTGTGGGCGCTTAGATGGTTATTGGGAACGAGGAATTAATCCCTGGGATCTGGCCGCAGGAGTTATTCTGATCGAAGAAGCTGGGGGTAAAATTAGCGCCTACGATGAGAGTCCTTTTTTGATAGAAACGGGGCGAATCCTGGCTACTAACGGACAGATTCACGCCCCCTTAAGCCAAGCTTTGCAAAAAGCGGCCTCTTGGAGCTTTCAGTTTTAATTCTTTTAATATTTACTGCGATTATTATTTTAATTAGAGCAGGATACTCTCTATGACTTTTCCAATTTCCCAGGGATTATTTCAATATGATTTAATCGATCACTTCGCTATTTTAGGAGTCTCGATCGATGCCGAACAGGAGGAGATTCGCCAGCGTTACTTAAAAATCGCCTATAAGCTCCATCCTGATACCTGTCGCACTTACACCCCCGATGAAAAGGAACAGGCTCATCAGTTACTTTCAAAATTAGTTAACCCCGCCTACGAACATCTGAGCCACGATCTATCTCGCGAAGAATTGCGCCTTGTTTTAGCACAAATGGGCAAGGCAATGGGGAGAGATTTGAGTAAAATCACCATCAGTAGCGAACCAGCTAGAAAACTAGCCCAATCTAGCGCTAACTACGAATTAGCCTATCAAAAAATCCTGCAATCTTTGGCGATCGATCAATATACCGCCCTAGAAAATGCCTATCAGAAAATCGCCCAACTCAGTGAACTCAATCTCGTTTATCTGATCTTAACCGAAGGTCAGGGCAGCAGGAAAACCACCCCGAAAGTCTTTATCTCCCAGGGCAATACTAACCAGCCCGAGTTAGTTAGAGCGACTGTCACCACGGCAGCCCGGACTAAAGGCAAGGAATCGCCCCTAGAAGCCTATATTCGCCGCGCTCAAGCCTCTCTTGACGAAAATAACCCCGCCCAAGCTTTGCGAGAATTGCGCGATGCCCTGCGGCAAGAACCGGATAATGGCATCTGTCACGCCCTGATCGGTTTAGCCTACCTGCGACAAAATCAACTGTCCATGGCCCGGGTTCATATCAATCGCGCTTGGCAAACCAACCCCCAAGATGCGACGGTGATTAGGAGCAAACGGGAACTAGATAAAGTAATTAATTCTAATACTGAAATGCAAGACCAGAAAGAACAAAAAGAGGAAGGAGAGCGCAAGGGCGGTTTTTGGTCTCGATTTGGTGGTAAAAAGAATAAATAGGACTGACCAGTGCCACCGATTTTGATTAGCAAACTCCCATGATTCATCAACCCCCGGCGGGGACAAGGGATTTATTACCCCTAGAAGTTACCCAAAAAGGCTGGATTAACGATCGCCTTCAGTCTGTCTTTCAGCGTTGGGGCTATCAAAGGATTGTCACCTCCACCATTGAATGGCTCGATACCCTCACCGCAGGCGGTACGATCGATCCCAGCACCGTGATCCAACTGCACGGGGATAGTCAAGGACTATCGGGATTACGCCCTGAATTAACCGCTTCCATTGCCCGCAGTGCCGTCACCCGCATGAGTGGGGAGTCCTATCCCCAACGTCTCTGTTATCGGGCCAACGTTTTTCGTCGCCCTAGCGCCGGTTATCACGGTCGTCAAGTGGAATTCTATCAAGCGGGGGTAGAACTGCTCTTTTCCGGCGGTTTACTAGCTGATGCCGAGATTTTACTGCTCTTGGCTGACTGTTTCGATAGTTTGACCGTCCCTAACTGGCAGATTATTCTAGGAGAAGCGGGTTTGACTCGTTCGCTACTTTCTCCTTTTCCAGATCCCTTACGGGAACAGGTGAAACGCTGTTTAGCCCTCCTTGACTACGTTAGCCTCGAAAATCTTCCCTATTCCAACGAAACCCTCCGGCAGCAAGCCCGACAATTATTTCACCTGCGCGGTAATCCTCACGATGTCCTCGCACAAGTGGCAGTATTAGCCCAGGAAGAATCAGCCCAAAAAGCCGTTAATAACCTTAAATCCCTAGTCGAGCTGCTTAATGCCGGTCGCTCTGAACCCTTTCCCCTAATTCTCGATTTAAGTCTGATTCAAACCTTTGATTACTACACCGGCATCGTTTTTAAAGCGGTTAGTGATCACCAGCAAGATCTCAGTATTTTAGGCCAAGGCGGACGCTATGATCAATTATTGGGCGTTTTTCATCCCCAGGGTCAATCGGCTCCCGGTATCGGTTTTTCTCTGAATATCGAAGAACTACACGAAAGTTTATTATCAGGCCAGACTTTACCCACCCAAGCTCCTCCCCTCGACTGGTTGCTTATCCCTTTGGGTAATAACGCCCAGATAGCGACTTTTAGTAAAGCTCGCTCCCTTCGCACCAGTGATCCGAATCTGAGAGTGGCGATCGATTTAGGTGGTCGCAGCGAGGCACAAATTCGCACCTATGCCCGCGATCTAATGATTAAAAATCTCGCCTGGGTGCAGGAAGATGGTTCCGTGAGCGAAGAATCTCTCTGAAAGGGGGCAAAAGCAGCGAAGATCCTGCCTTCTGCCCGCTGCTATAGGACTCTAACCTATCGGTGAAACCGTAGATTTTTTATCCGAATGCTTCGCCCCTACAGGACGCGGGCCGATGAAGACGCAAGGTTTTGAAGCACGATTCTCTCAAAATCTTGCACCTGTTTCCCGAGAATAGACCTCGTTTCCACACATAAACCAGAAGAGCCGTTCAAAAAACTCTATAAATAATATTGATTGGTTTGTTTATAATAACCCCCATTAATACCCACTGAAACCATAATAAATCATAGGCAAAAATCAATGTTAATAATCGATTCTAATCTATACCAGAGATAAACGTGGGTTGGGTTAAAGCATGAAACCCAACGCTGACGGCGATGATTAATCCGCTTCTTGGCATGGTGACGACTAGGGCTGTCCCAACTGCGGGAAACGGCGATTTTAAAATTTTCACCCTTTATTCAAGAAAAAATCATGTCGACTCCTTTTTTAGTTAAGGATATCTTCCCCGGTTCCTTTTGTCCCTCCCCCGGCAATCTGAGGGCATTATATAGTTTTACCAATAAATGTTAGAACAAAGATGTAGATGTAGGTTGCTCTAATGGGAAGTTTTGTGACGACAAGTAGCATTGATGATATTTATGGGGAATAATAGATTTAGATGAGTGCCTAACTTTCCAATTGGTAGCGACTTGCCATGAACCAAACAACCGCCAATTATGATGAACCCTGGAAAGAAGCATTAACCGAGTATTTTGAAGCATTTTTACATTTCTTCTTTCCTGAAGTTCACCAACTAATTGATTGGACAAAAATTCC
>JAADBR010000051.1 GCA_009995705.1 Microcystis aeruginosa W13-11 | reverse complement strand
TTTTCTAATAATAATTCGCTCAGATAGGAACCATCTTGACCGGTGATGCCGGTAATTAGGGCGCGTTTAGCTTCAGTCATCAGTAATTTACCTAATCGGGGAGAATAAAGACCATATAAACAGTCTTACTGCTTATAGCACACTTTAGCCCCTCATGAAAAGTTTGGCGATTAGTTATCGTGACAGTCATGGCAAGATTCCCTGAACCTGAATTCAGGTGTGGCAGTCCCCTTAACCCTCAATCCTTCCCTGTCTGTGGGAACCCAATCCTGAAAATATCTCTTCTTGTCGAGAAAACTCTTGCAACAAATAGCACAAATCTGTTATCATGGTTTGTCTGTGTCCCGATCAACCATACCAGTATTGAGAACAAGAAACGACTGTGGCTAATACAAAGTCTGCACTCAAACGAGTCCAAATCTCCGAAAGAAATCGTCTACGCAACAAAGCGTACAAGTCAGCCGTAAGAACCCTGATCAAAAAATGTCTTGTCGCTGTCTCGGCCTACGGAGCCAACCCCAGCCCAGAAGGGTTAGAAAGCGCCCAACAAGCTCTATCAGAAGCCTACAGTAAAATCGATAAAGCCGTCAAGCGCAACGTCTTGCACCAGAACAACGGCGCTAGAAAAAAAGCCGGTTTAGCCAAAGCTTTGCAAAAAGTTAGCCAAGCTTCCTAAGAAACAAGTAAGCTGTAATCAGGACAGACGCAACAAGCGATCGGGGGTCGATGCAATTAATAGATACGCACGTTCATCTGAACTTTGACGTTTTGCAAGCCGACTTGCCCGCTATCTGCGAGCGTTGGCGAAGTGTGGGAGTAGTTCATCTGGTTCACTCCTGTGTCGAACCAGAGGAATTTGCAGCGATTAAAGCCATTGCTGATCAATTTGAGGAAATTTCCTTCGCCGTCGGTTTACATCCCCTAGATGCCCAAAAATGGCGAGATAATAGTGCCGATCAGATCGAATCCCTAGCCCGATCTGATCGGCGCGTTGTGGCGCTCGGGGAAATGGGTTTAGACTTCTATAAAGCGGATAATCAAGAGCAGCAAAAACAGGTGTTTTGGACGCAATTAGAAATTGCCCATCGTCTCGATAAACCCGTGATTATCCATTGTCGAGATGCGGCCAAAGCAATGCGGGAGGAAATCAGCGCCTTTCGGCAACAAGTGGGCAAAATTGGCGGTGTGATGCACTGCTGGACTGGCAACCCCGAAGAAACTCAATGGTTTTTAGATTTGGGTTTTTACATCAGCTTTAGCGGCATTGTCACCTTCAAAAACAGTAAAACCGTGCAAGCTGCCGCCCAAATCGTTCCCAGCGATCGCCTACTGATCGAAACTGATTGCCCCTTTCTCTCCCCCAATCCCCACCGAGGTAAACCCTGTGAACCATCTTTCGTCCGACCTGTGGCCGAAACCGTCGCCCGTCTGCGCGGCGTTTCCCTCGAAACCCTAGCCGAACAAACCACCCACAACGCTCGCAACTTATTTCAACTCCCCAGTTAAAAAACATAGTTTATTTAGACAGGAGAAAGGAGACAGGAGACAGAAATAACTGAACCCTGAACACTGCTCACTGATATCCGACCGTCGCTATCGTGTCATCAGCCCTTGTAACCATAATGAACAATCTTACCTTTAATCTCTTACCCGACCTGATCGAAATCCAACACTCCAGTTTTCGGTGGTTTTTGGAAGAAGGACTAATCGAGGAACTGAACAGCTTTTCCCCTATCAGCGACTATACAGGTAAATTAGAACTACATTTTCTCGGCCAGGACTACAGACTCAAAGAACCGAAATACAACGTCGATGAAGCCAAACGACGCGATAGCAGCTATTCTGTTCAGATGTACGTTCCCACCCGTCTAATCAACAAAGAAACGGGAGAAAACATCGAACAGGAAGTCTTTATCGGCGATTTACCCCTGATGACCGAACGGGGAACCTTTATCATTAACGGGGCCGAACGAGTCATCGTCAATCAGATCGTCCGTTCCCCCGGTGTTTACTACAAAGCCGAAATCGACAAAAACGGTCGCCGTACCTACTCCGCTTCCCTGATTCCCAACCGAGGAGCTTGGTTAAAATTTGAAACCGACAAAAACGGCTTAGTTTGGGTCAGAATCGACAAAACTCGCAAATTATCCGCCCAAGTTCTCCTGAAGGCAATCGGATTGAGCGATAACGAAATCTTTGACTCCCTACGCCATCCCGAATTTTACCAAAAAACCCTCGACAAAGAAGGCAATCCCAGCGAAGAGGAGGCACTCCTCGACCTGTACCGCAAACTACGCCCCGGGGAACCCCCCACCGTCACCGGCGGACAACAACTACTCGAATCGCGCTTTTTTGACAATAAACGCTACGATCTCGGTCGCGTTGGTCGTTATAAACTCAACAAAAAACTACGCCTCAACGTCCCCGATAACCAGCGCGTTCTCACCACCATCGACATCTTAGCGGCGATCGACTACCTAATTAACCTCGAATTCGACATCGGCAACACCGACGACATCGACCACCTCGGCAACCGTCGCGTCCGTTCCGTGGGTGAACTGCTCCAAAACCAAGTGCGAGTCGGTTTAAACCGCTTAGAAAGAATCATTCGGGAACGGATGACCGTCAGCGAATCCCAAAACCTCACCCCCGCTTCCCTAGTCAACCCGAAACCCCTAGTAGCGGCGATTAAAGAATTCTTTGGTTCCTCGCAACTCTCCCAGTTCATGGATCAAACCAATCCCTTGGCGGAATTGACCCATAAACGCCGTATTTCCGCCCTTGGACCGGGTGGTCTCACCCGGGAACGGGCCGGTTTTGCCGTGCGCGACATTCACCCCTCCCACCACGGTCGCATCTGTCCGGTGGAAACCCCAGAAGGTCCCAACGCTGGTTTAATCGGTTCCCTCGCCACCTACGCTCGCGTCAACGACTACGGTTTTATTGAAACCCCCTGTTATGCGGTGGAAAATGGCCGAGTTCGCTACGATCTCCCCGTTAAATACCTCACCGCCGACGAAGAAGATGATCTCAGAGTCGCACCGGGAGACGTGGCCACCGATGAAAATGGCTATATCCTCGGCGAAACTATCCCCGTGCGCTATCGGCAGGAATTCTCCACCACCTCCCCCGAACAAGTGGACTACGTTTGTGTTTCCCCCGTGCAAATTGTCTCGGTGGCCACTTCCCTGATTCCCTTCCTCGAACACGACGACGCTAACCGCGCCCTGATGGGGTCTAATATGCAACGACAAGCGGTTCCCCTGCTACGTCCCGAACGTCCCCTGGTTGGCACTGGATTGGAAGCACAGGCCGCTCGCGACTCTGGTATGGTCATCGTTTCGCGTACCAATGGGGTCGTTTCCTACGTCGATGCTAACCGGATTCGCATCAAAGTGGCGGATGAAGACAAAGAGATTTTCGGCAAGAGCGAGATAGAGTACGAAATTCAGAAATATCAACGCTCTAACCAAGACACCTGCCTAAATCAGCGTCCTTTGGTCTATCAAGGGGAACAAGTTGTGCCGGGGCAGATCCTCGCCGATGGTTCCGCCACCGAAGGAGGAGAAATCGCCCTCGGCCAGAATATCCTTGTCGCCTATATGCCCTGGGAAGGCTATAACTACGAAGACGCGATTTTAATCAGTGAAAGACTGGTGGCACAAGACACCTACACCAGTATCCACATTGAAAAATACGAAATCGAAGCCCGTCAAACTAAACTCGGACCGGAGGAAATCACCAGGGAAATTCCCAACGTCGGTGAAGATGCCCTGCGAAACCTCGATGAACGCGGCATTATTCGCGTCGGTGCCTGGGTAGAAGCCAGCGATATCCTTGTGGGGAAAGTCACCCCGAAAGGTGAATCAGACCAACCCCCCGAAGAAAAACTACTGCGGGCAATTTTCGGCGAAAAGGCCCGGGATGTACGCGATAACTCCCTGCGCGTCCCCAACGGCGAAAAAGGCCGGGTAGTGGATGTGCGGGTATTTACCCGCGAACAGGGAGACGAATTACCCCCCGGGGCCAATATGGTGGTACGGGTTTACGTTGCCCAAAAACGCAAAATCCAAGTGGGCGATAAAATGGCGGGTCGTCACGGTAATAAAGGGATTATTTCTCGCATTCTGCCCCTAGAAGATATGCCCTACCTCCCCGATGGTCGTCCCGTCGATATCGTTCTCAATCCCCTGGGGGTTCCCAGTCGCATGAACGTCGGTCAGGTGTTTGAATGTTTACTGGGTTGGGCTGGCGAAAATCTGGGCGTGCGCTTTAAGATTACTCCCTTTGACGAAATGTATGGGGAAGAAGCCAGCCGTTTGACCGTCCACGGATTGCTAGAAAATGCCTCGAAAAAACCTAATCGCGATTGGGTGTTCAAGGAAGAACACGCCGGCAAAGTCACGGTTTACGATGGTCGCACCGGCGAACCCTTTGACCGTCCCGTTACCGTCGGTATGGCCTATATGTTAAAACTGGTTCACCTGGTTGATGATAAAATTCACGCCCGTTCTACCGGTCCCTACTCCTTGGTTACTCAGCAACCCTTAGGCGGTAAAGCTCAACAGGGAGGTCAACGCTTCGGAGAAATGGAAGTTTGGGCCTTGGAGGCCTACGGGGCAGCCTATACTTTGCAGGAATTGCTAACGGTGAAATCCGATGATATGCAAGGACGAAATGAGGCTTTAAATGCGATCGTAAAAGGCAAGCCGATTCCCCGCCCAGGTACGCCAGAATCCTTTAAGGTTTTGATGCGAGAATTGCAATCCCTCGGCCTCGATATCGCCGTTCACAAGGTGGAAAATGCCCCCGATGGTACTTCCCGCGATGTGGAGGTGGATCTGATGGTCGATGTCGGTCGTCGCGCCCCCTCTCGCCCCACCTACGAATCCTTAACCACAGAAGACCTTGAGGAAGAAGAATCGGAAGTGTAATTTCAGTTATCAGTAATCAGTGAGAAGTCAGGTGATGGGGAAATGGGGGAATTCAACTAAAACCCTAAAACCGCAACCCCCCACACCTAACCCCTATAACCAATCTTGTTACTGTTCACCGATGGCTGATAGCTAATAGCTGTTTACTTGTTACTGGGATCGAGATGTTTTATAATCAAACTGTTGACAAAGGAAAACTGAAAAAACTGATCGCTTGGGCCTATCAAAACTACGGTTCGGCGCGCTGTTCACAAATGGCCGATGAATTGAAAAACCTCGGTTTTCGTTTCGCTACCAAAGCAGGGGTTTCCATTAGTGTGGATGATTTAACCGTACCGCCGGCTAAACGACAAATGATCGAAAGTGCCGAACAGGAAATCCGGCAAACCGAACAGCGTTATGTGCGCGGGGAAATCACCGAAGTGGAACGCTTCCAAAAAGTAATTGACACTTGGAATAGTACATCTGAATCGCTTAAAGATGAAGTAATTCGCAACTTCCAAGTCACCGATCCCCTCAACTCCGTCTATATGATGGCTTTCTCCGGAGCGCGGGGTAATATGAGCCAAGTGCGTCAGTTAGTGGGAATGCGGGGATTAATGGCTAATCCCCAGGGGGAAATTATTGACCTCCCGATTAAGACTAACTTCCGGGAAGGATTGACCGTTACCGAATACGTTATTTCTTCCTACGGGGCCCGCAAAGGTTTAGTTGATACGGCCCTACGAACCGCAGATTCCGGTTATCTGACCCGTCGTCTCGTCGATGTGTCCCAAGATGTCATCGTCCGCGAGGCAGATTGTGGCACCAATCGTTACATCGAATTAACCGCCATGACCGATGGTGATCGCGTGTTAATTCCCTTAAGCGATCGCCTATTAGGTCGTTCCTTGGCCGAAGATGTGGTGGTCAAGGGAGAAGTGATCGCCACCCGCAACCAGATTATCGATGATGAAACGGCGGAAAAACTCGGCAAACTGGTCGATAAAATCAAGGTCCGCAGCCCCTTAACCTGTGAAGCGGCCCGCTCAGTTTGTCAAACCTGTTACGGTTGGAGTCTGGCCCACGGTCATCCAGTGGATATGGGGGAAGCAGTGGGAATTATTGCCGCCCAATCAATCGGGGAACCGGGGACTCAGTTAACCATGCGTACCTTCCACACCGGGGGTGTATTTACCGGAGAAGTGGCCCGGCAAGTACGGAGTCCCTTCGAGGGAAGCGTGCGTTTTCTGCCGGGGTTAAGTATCCGTAACGTGCGAACTCGCCACGGGGATGAACGGGACCAGGTGGAAGCCCCGGGGGAAATTAAATTAACGCCCAAGGATAAAACTAAAGAAACCGTCACCTACTCTTTAACTCCGGGATCACTGCTATTTGTCACCGATGGGGCAACGGTAAGCGAGGAACAGTTACTGGCGGAAATAACCCCCGATAAAGTTCAAAAATCCACGGAAAAAGCCACAAAAGACGTAACCAGCGACTTAGCCGGCGAAGTGCTATTCTCCCAATTAGTGCCAGAGGAAAAAACCGATCGCCAAGGCAATACCACCCGCATCGCCCAACGGGGGGGATTACTATGGATTCTCTCTGGAGAAGTGTATAACTTGCCCACCGGGGCCGAACCCGTGGTCAGTAACGGCGATCAAGCACAAGTGGGGGATGTTCTAGCGGAAACTAAGTTAGTATCCACTAACGGCGGTTTGGTGCGTTTAGCCCCCAACAGCCGGGAAATCGATATAGTCACCGCTTCCGTGTCCTTGGATCAGGCCGAAGTGAAAGTAGAAAGTAGTGCCGGTCGGGAACAGTTTATCATTCATACCGGAGACGGTCAAAGCTTCCTACTGAAAACCACTCCGGGGACAAAAGTACAGAATCATGCCATTGTCGCCGAGTTAATCGATGATCGCTATCAAACCCACACCGGCGGCATGATTAAATACGTCGATATCGAAGTCGCCAAAGGCAGCCGTAAACAGGGTTATGAAATTACCAAAGGCGGCAGGATCCTCTGGATTCCCGAAGAAACCCACGAAGTCAATAAAGACATTTCCCTCTTACAGGTGGAAGATGGGCAGTATGTGGAAGCAGGGGAAGAAGTGGTTAAAGACATCTTCTGTAACTCTAGCGGTGTGGTGGAAGTGATCCAGAAAAATGACATCCTCCGGGAGATTATTGTCAAACCGGGGCTGTTATTTATGGATCTCGAACCGGAATCCTCTGGAATTGCCCAAGAACAGTTAATTTACCCCGGAACACAGCTGACTCCTGAAGTGACGATCGAGGAGTTACGGCAAGCGGAATGGGTGGAAACTAACGAGGGTTTGGGATTACTGCTGCGACCAGTACAGGAGTTCGTGGTAGAAGACCAATCCACTTCTCCCACCCAAGGTTCCGCTAACCAAGAGGGAGGACGACATATCGAACTGCGATCGGTGCAGCGCATTTTCTTTAAAGACGGAGAAAGAGTTAAATCCGTCGAGGGTTGTCAACTGATCAGCACCCAATTAGTCCTAGAAATTTCTAGCGAAGAGCCAGAATCAGTCTCCCATCTGACGGCAGATATCGAGTTAGAACCGATCCCGCAGGGATCCGCGAAGCGGTGCGAGGACGGGGATTGTCAGCGTTTACAGTTAGTTATTCTCGAATCCCTGGTGCTGCGTCGGGACAGTGATAATGATCCTTTAGGGGGTAATATTCAGACTCGCGTTCTCGTCCAAGATGGCGATGAAATTCCACCGGGGGCAGTGGTGGCCCGGACTGAGATTCAGTGTAAGGAAGCTGGAGAAATTCGCGGGATTCGCAAGGGTAGCGAAGCGGTGCGCCGTCTTTTAATTGTCAGTGACCGTGACGAGTTTATTCTCCCGCTCGCTGTTGCTCCCACCGTCAAAGCTGGGGATCTGGTAATCGCCGAAACCGAGATCGGCACTGGAGTTTTAGCCCCCAATTCCGGTCAAGTGTTGGCCATTGACCAAACCACCACCGGCTATGAAATCCGTCTGCGTAAGGCCCGACCCTACCGAGTGTCGGCCGGAGCGATTCTGCACATCGATGAGGGAGATCTGGTGCAACGGGGCGATAATTTGGTGCTGTTGGTGTTTGAGCGCTCGAAAACTGGGGATATCATTCAAGGCCTACCGAGAATCGAAGAACTGCTCGAAGCACGCAAACCGAAGGAGGCTTGTGTCTTAGCACGCAAACCGGGAGTTTGTCAAGTGGAGTACCAAGATTCTGAGATTGTCGATATTAAGGTGGTCGAGGATGACGGCACGATCAGTGAATATCCGCTTTTAGGCAGTCAAAACCCCCTGGTGAGCGATAATCAGCGTATCGATGTGGGTCAGGCCTTAACCGATGGTCAGGCTAATCCCCACGAGATTTTAGAGGTGTTCTTTAATTATTATGTGGATAGCTTGGGCAGTTACGAAGCAGCCCTGAAAGCCTTGGAAAAAACCCAGATGTTCCTCGTTGATCAGGTACAGTCGGTTTACCAATCCCAGGGGATCGATATTGCCGATAAACACATCGAAGTGATCGTGCGTCAGATGACTTCTAAGGTGCGGATCGATGACGGTGGCGACACCAGTATGTTACCCGGGGAATTGTTGGAATTGCGACAGGTGGAGACGGTAAACGAAGCCATGTCAATCACTGGTGGGGCGGCGGCTAAATATACGCCTGTACTACTGGGGATCACCAAAGCTTCCTTGAATACCGATAGCTTTATTAGTGCCGCCTCCTTCCAAGAAACCACCCGCGTCCTCACGGAAGCGGCGATCGAAGGCAAGTCCGACTGGTTACGCGGTCTCAAGGAAAACGTGATTATCGGTCGTCTGATTCCGGCGGGTACTGGCTTCAATGCCCACGAAAACATGGCGGGGATCAGCGATTACCCCCCCCCAGAGGAGGAATATAACTACAACAACAATCGTGGTTATTACGCTTCTCCCGGCGGCCTCGGTTTCCCTCCTCGTCCCGGTTTCGGCGATAGTAGTGAGGATAGCGATATGATTCTTGACGATCAAACCGCTCGCGCCTACGCTGAGGGTGATGTGGTCGATTTAGAGGATGATGAAATGGCTTTCCTATCTTCCCGCGGCAGCAGTCGCCTTAGTCGCCAACCCATCAGCGACAGCCGCTCAGAAGTCGATGAGGAAGGGGGAGAGGACGATTTCGAGGGGGATTACGAAGAAGAATAATCATCTCTAGATACCTTAAAAGGAGGAGTGGCTGGAAAAACTCTTGTTATTCCCCAAAAACCTCCTCCTTCTCCCCCACAAACTCCCTAATTTTTCAGCTAATTCACCAGAGTTTGGCAATAAAAGAAGGCATCCTTTTTAGTCCACCAAAAAGGGTACAAGGTTAAGATTTGAAGAATTTTCTCTCAAGTCGGGATGACAGGATTTGAACCTGCGGCATCCTGCTCCCAAAGCAGGCGCGCTACCAAGCTGCGCTACATCCCGAAGTAAACTCTTTTTTTAGTATAGCCTAAAAGCCGCATTATTAATCGGGATACCAAAACATCCCTTTGATACCTTCGGGATCGAGAACAAAACCGAGACGACGATAGAAATCCACCACCTGCGGATCGGCGAAAAGAGTTATATTACTGATATCCTCACCCCGCAACTTCCTGATCATAAATTTCATTAATGCTTTACCAAAGCCTTTACTTTGATAGTGAGGATGAACAACCACATCCCAGACCGTAGCATTAAAAGCGTGATCGGAAGTGGCACGAGCAAAACCCACTAAACGACGGCGATTACCTCGCACTTCCCACATCGACACCACTAAAAAACTACATTCAATTGCTTTTTTAACTTTGCGTAAAGGACGACGGGCCCAACCTACCGAGTCACAAAGTTCTTCTAACTCATATAAATCTAGCTCTCGATCGGTACTAAAAAACACTCGCGTCTGTCCGAGGTCATTCTGAGCAACCTCTACCAAGTCTCCCGAATAGTCAGGTGATGCAGTGACTTCCGAGCTATTGAATAATCTTTTCCAAAAAACCATGCCGGGGGGCTACTGCCTCAATATTATCCTTTTAGCCTAGTATATTTTATTTTCCCCTCTCTAAGAACAATCGGGCAACTGGAGTCCAAATGTGATTGGGTTAGTACGGAGAGGGTGGGATTTGAACCCACGAACCATTGCTGGTTACTCGATTTCAAGTCGAGCGCGATCGACCACTCTGCCACCTCTCCAAGGCAGCCAGACCTATATCCTATCATTAGATCCCTTGCATAAATCAAAAAATTTTCCGCAAATGATAAGGAAAAGGTCTGCATATTATAAGCTTAAGAGTCAGCGGTGAGTTCCACCGTGGTAGCTTGTAGAGTAGATAGTGCCGACACTACCACAGTGAAGCAGGAAGTTAACGTCAAATTTGCTCATGAGTAGATTTGAGTAAGTTTAATAGAACGGTTTCTGAGCAGGATTTTGGGCGGAGGCCGATAGGCCCGACTACTTCCCCCGGGATGACCGACTTATTCCTTTAATTTCTGTAATTTTCGGCTTTCAAAGGGGAAAACTCAAATTAGAATAGGGAGGGGTGCCTTAAAATTGCTGTTTTGGCGTATAATCACCTCAATAAAATTTAGAAGCTCCTAGAGTTGATAGTTTTAAACATTTCTGTGAGGAAAATGTATTTATTATGAGTTCAATTATTGAAATCGGCGACCAAAAAATTAGCGAGTCAGAGGTATTGCCTCTTTTGGCAAAATATGGTATGTTACCCCAGTTAATCCGGGAAGTAATTATCGAACAAGCGATCGCCAATATCACCTGCAATCCCGAAGAAAGAAACGCGGCCTATTCCCGTTTCTATCAAAATAATCAAATTGCCAACGATGAGCAAATGAAATCTTGGTTACAACAAAACGGGATGGATTCCGAGCAACTAGAATATCTAATTCTGCGGGACATTAAATTAGAAAAATTTAAACAGGAGACTTGGGATAACAAAGTAGAATCCTACTTCTTGCAAGTCAAAAATCAATTGGATAAGGTGGTTTATTCCCTGATTCGGACAAAAAATATCGGCATTGCCCAAGAACTATTTTTCCGGATACAGGATCGAGAAAATAGCTTCGCTGAACTAGCCAAAAAATACTCCCAAGGATCAGAAGCGGAAACCGGAGGACTGCTTGGACCCGTGGAACTGAGCGCTCCCCATCCCCAGATCGGGCAAATTCTCAAAGCAAGTAAACCGGGGCAACTGTGGCCACCGACGCAAGTGGGAGAATGGGTCGTGATTGTCCGGTTAGAAAAATATTTATCCTGTGAATTGGACCCTCCCACCCGTCAACGCTTACGGAATGATTTATTCCAACAATGGTTAATGACTCAAATGCAAACAGTGAAATCTATCCCCGAATCAACCCCAGTCAATAGCGAGCAGGGATTGATTACATAGCATTTCCTTGCAAAACTGGGTAAACCCAGTCTTTTCGCTTAATTATTTGTCAACTTAGTCAATTTTCGCCTAGCTAATGAGTTATACCACTTTAGATTTTACCGCCTTTCTGGAGACTGTACAGCCCTTTGATTGCCTGCCCGTCGAGGTTAGACGTTCCCTCGGTCAGAAATTACAACCCTTTCGCTATGAGATGGGCAATGCCATACTCAAGTGCGATCGCTTACCCTCTCACCTCGTCCTTCTCTACGAGGGAGAGGCCAGACTTTTGGGTTACGATGCTAGGGTTAACAATCCGCTGCCAGTTACTTTGGCTAAATTGCAGCCCGGGGATTTATTCGGGTGGATGAGTCTTCTGCGCGGTACCCCCTGTGAAACGGTGATCGCTTCTTCGGAAGTCACGATCTGTTTGACCTTAAAGGAAGAGGATTTTTGGTCTTTAATCAACAATTACCCGGAATTTAAGCAATATTTCCTTGAACAAACCTCAATCGCTGAAGTTTATGCGACCCTAGGCTCCTATCTTAATCAACAGGCCCGGGGTGGGGGAGACCTGAAAGAAATGGCACAGGCCCTTTTAAACAAAGCCTGTGTGTCCTACAACCAGATTAACGATGATTATATCTGGTTAGTCAGCAAAAATAGCGATAATTATCCTACCGGCACAGTTATCACCCAGAATAATCCGACTAGCACGCGCTTATTAGGTCTTTCCTCCGATCAGTTAGATGAATTCCTGACAGTTGCAACCGAAGCGGCTGCGGAAACAGAAACCGATGATATCCTAGAAACCCAAGTCATCAAGGGAAATAAACCCACCCAGGTATTAGATATCCCCCAAGGAAAAATAAGCGACATCACCAGCGATATCGCCGTTGAAAAAACTCTCCAGAAAAACCAGAAATCCTATCCTTTTTTCGGGGGAAAAACGGAACTAGAGGCGGTTAGTGCCTGTTTTCAGATGCTCTGCAAATATTTTAATATCCCCTTTCGCAAGGACGTGATCCAACGCATTCTAGGGGATCAACTGCAAAGAACTGGCAGCCTTTCCCTGCCCCTGTGTGGGGCCGTGGCCGAGGTGGTGGGACTCCATAGTCAATTAGTACCTTTACCTGCTACTTCCTTGCCGAATATCAACCCTCCTGCCCTAATTCGCTGGCAAGACAGCATCGTTATCCTCTACGAAATCAATCAACGGGAAACCACGATCGCTGTTCCCGAACGGGGGATAATTAAACGCAAAACCAGCGAATTTCTGGAATCTTGGGACGAAAAAGGCGAAGTAATTCTGCTCAAACCCACCAAACACACCCAGCAACAGCGTTTTGGCCTATCATGGTTTTGGCCTTCTGTCAAGAAACATAAACGAGTCTTAATAGAAGTTTTTATTGCTTCTTTCTTCGTGCAGTTATTTGCCCTAGCCAATCCCTTGATGATTCAGGTGATCATCGATAAAGTGATCGTGCAGAATAGCCCAGAAACTCTGAACACCCTCGGGGTTTTCCTCCTAGTCATTGCCGTTTTTGAGGGAATTTTAACCTTTTTGAGGACATCCCTTTTTGTCGATACCACTAACCGCATCGACATGACCCTCGGTTCAGAAATTATTGATCACTTGCTGCGTTTACCCCTGAAATACTTTGAACGGCGGCCAGTGGGGGAAATTTCGACAAGAATCAACGAATTAGAGAATATTCGGCAGTTTTTAACGGGCACAGCCCTAACGGTGGTATTAGATGCCATTTTCTCGGTTATCTACATCGTGGTTATGTTGATCTATAGCCCGATCCTAACCGTTTGGGCCCTGGGAGTCGTGCCGATTTTAGTTATCTCCACAGCTATTTTCGCACCAATCGTGCGGCGACAACTGCGAGCAAAAGCGGAACGAAACGCCGAAACCCAATCCTATCTAGTGGAGGTGATGACGGGAATCCAAACAGTAAAAGCACAGAATATCGAATTGCGTTCCCGTTGGCAGTGGCAAGAACGTTATGCACGCTATGTGGCCGAAGGTTTTCAGACGGTAATGACCTCAACTTTGGCTGGTTCCTTTAGTCACTTCTTTAACCAATTATCGGGTTTATTAGTGCTGTGGGTGGGAGCAGCCCTAGTTTTAGACGGACAACTCACCCTTGGTCAATTAATCGCCTTCCGGATTATCTCTTCCTACGTTACCTCGCCGATTCTGCGTTTGACCCAACTCTGGCAAAACTTCCAAGAAACTGGCTTATCCCTGGAAAGATTAGCCGATATCGTCGATACCCCCCAAGAAGCGGAACTCGATCGCCAAAACATCCCCATGCCCTTAATTAAAGGCACTGTCACCTACGAAAACCTCTCTTTCCGCTTCAATCCCCACGGCGCCCTGCAACTATACAACATCAATTTAGAATTCCCCGCCGGCACTTTTGTCGCTTTGGTGGGAGAAAGTGGCGCTGGGAAAAGTACCATCACTAAACTATTAGCCCGTCTCTACGAACCAGAATCGGGACGGATTCTCATCGATGGCTATGATATCAACAAAGTGGAACTCTATTCCCTGCGTCGTCAAATCGGCATGGTTCCCCAAGAAACCCTATTATTTGACGGTACGGTACAGGAAAATATCTCCCTGACTAACCCCGATGCGACTGTGGAGGAAATTGTCTCGGCAGCAAAAGCAGCCGCAGCCCACGAATTTATTATGACCCTGCCCAATGGCTATAATACCCGCGTCGGTGAACGGGGGGCATCCCTATCGGGGGGACAACGACAACGGGTTGCGATCGCTCGTTCCATCCTGCAAAGACCGCAAATTCTCATTCTTGATGAGGCCACCAGCGCCCTCGACTATAACACCGAACGGCAAGTGTTTCTGAATCTCAAGGAAGTTTTCAAGGATCACACGGTCTTCTTTATCACCCATCGTTTAGCTTCGATCAAATCCGCCGATATTATTGTCATGATGGATAAGGCCACAATAGCGGAGGAAGGCACCCACGAGGAATTAATGGCCAAAAAAGGCCTTTACTATACTCTCTATAAACAACAGGATTCGCAAATCTAGTTAGTCAGTTAGTCAGTCAGTCAGTTATCAGTAATCGGTTCACTGATTACTGAAAAAATAAATATAGGAGAATCCCCATGAACAGCAATTCTAACAACGGTCAAAACGGCAAGGGCAATGGTAAAAGCGATGAACTGACCCAAGCGGGTAAAAACGTGGCTACTACCACGAAAAATAAAAGTATTAGCCCTTCTTTACCCACTTTCAGCCCACCGGAACAATCGGTGATCCTGAAACAATCGCCCATTTGGTCGCGGACGATTATCTGGACATTAATGAGTGTCACCACTGCCGCTTTAATTTGGTCAGCGTTCGCCAAAATCGAGCAGGTGGTCAGTGCCAAAGGACAACTTAAACCCCAGGGCAAAGTGCAAGAAGTACAAGCACCGGTGAATGGGGTAGTACAGGAAGTTAAAGTTAAAGACGGCGATCGAGTTAACAAAGGGGATGTACTGGTTTTAATGGATTCCAGTGCCTCGCAAGTGCAGTTAGAATCTTTGAAAAAAATTCGCACCACTGCTGAGAAGGAAAATCAATTCTATCGTCTATTAATGGCGCAGGATCTGACACCGGCAGCAGTGGAAAGTTCGATCACTCAATTAAAATTACCGAGTGAAATCGCCGATTTAGCCCGTAATCGTGCCGCTTTGGTGGCAGAAAATCAACTTTATCAAGCACAGGTCAATCAAGGTGCCTCTAGCTCTGCTCTACAAGGGGAAGAGTTAGCCCGTTTAGAGGCTGCCCGACGGGAGGCCAATTCTCGACAAGCGGCCGCTAGATTGGAAATGGAACAATTAGCAAAACAATTGGCCCAAACCAGGGTACAGTTGGCCGATGCCCGCTCCCAATTAATCAATGATCGCTTCGTCTTAGAAGAAATTAAGACTCGTAATGCCAATTCGATGAAACAAGGTCAAGAAGGCTTGGATATCGAGCGTAATATTCTTAAGGATATTGAACCCTTGGGAGATGAAGGAGCGATCGCCCGTTATCAGATTAATAAACAAAAACAATCGGTAACTGATCGCCAGAATGAATTACAGCAGCAAGAGGCTAATGGCAAAATCGATCGAGAAAAACAAGAGAAAGAAGTACAAACCCGCATCGCCGAAATTGCCCGTTTGGAACAGGAAGAAAAGCGTTATTCCCTATTGATCTCCCAAGCGCGAGAAAAGCTGATTAACACCACAGTAATCACGGAAAAAGATGTGCGCGATAAAATGGCGGACAATCAGAAACGGATCGCTGAAATCGATAGTCAGATCAGTCGCGTTATCATTGATAACAACAAGCGCATTGCTGAGTTAGATAGTCAAATTAGTCAAGCACAACAGACGATTAAATATCAAAAAATTACCGCCCCCATCGGTGGTGTGGTCTTTGATCTCAAGGCGCGGCCTGGGTTTGTTCCCCAACCGAGTCAAGCAGAAGCATTGTTAAAAATTGTTCCCGATGGCTGTCCCACCCAGATTAAAGATGCTGCTAAAGGTTGTCTAGTGGCAGAGGTGGACGTGACTAACCAAGACATCGGTTTTGTGCGCGTGGGACAAAAGACCGATATTCGCATTGATTCCTTTTCCTACAGTGAATACGGCGATATTAAAGGCCAAGTAATCTCGATCGGTTCTGATGCTTTACCTCCCGACGAAAATCACCGTTTTTATCGGTTCCCTGTCCGGGTAAGCTTGAGCAGTCAAGAGTTAGTTTTGAAAGATAAATCTACTCTGCCGCTGCAATCGGGGATGTCTGTGAGTGTCAACATCAAAGTCAATGAAAATCGCACGGTTTTGGGACTATTTACCGATATGTTCAATAAACAGGTGGATACTCTCAAACAAGTCCGTTAGGCGAAAAAATTCGGGGGTAGATCCTGCCAACGGCCCGATCCGATCGCGTTAATCGCTTCCGAGAGGTTAACCGCACCGGTATAAAGAGCGCGGCCCACGATTACTCCCGTTACTCCCAAAGGTTCCAAAGACAATAAACTCAGTAAGTCTGTCAGGGAACTAATACCCCCGGAGGCGATGACGGGAATTGCGACAGATTCGGCTAATTCTCGCAAAGCGGCGAGATTCGGGCCAGAAAGGGTGCCATCTCGATGAATATCAGTGTAGATAATCGTGCTGGCCCCTCTTTTTGCCATATCTTGACCAAGTGCGATCGCATCTACTGAGGAAGTTTCTAACCACCCCCTAGTGGCTACTTTACCATCGCGAGCATCAATAGCAACAATTATTTGCCCCGGAAAGCTTTGACAAAGTTCGCTGACCAATTCTGGCTTTTCTACGGCTACTGTCCCCAAAATCGCCTTTTCTACCCCGATTTTTAGGAGATTAGTCACCGTTTCTACATCCCGCAGTCCACCCCCCACCTGTACGGGAATGGCAATATCATTAAGAATTGTTTCAATGGTTGACAAATTAACCGATTTACCCTCTTTGGCTCCATCCAAATCGACTAAATGTAATCTGGTTGCCCCCTGATTGACCCATTCTCGCGCCACTATTGCGGGATTATCATTAAAAACCTGCGATTGTTGGTAATCTCCCTGATAAAGTCGCACACATTGGCCATCGAGAATATCAATAGCGGGGATAACTTCCATGTTTTTCTCAATATCTAACTAAGGAGCGTTTTTTATTATATATTACCAGCCGTCAGCCTTGTCAGTTATCAGTTATCAGTTTTGAGTCTGAGAGGGGAACAATCCCCCTCAACGCATTGTCCACAAAGGTTTTAAAGTGCCAGCCATTGCGGGGATCGGGGGGACAATTCCTGGACTTTTTCCCTGAAAATTAGGTAACTGACTACCTCAAAACTGGTAAAACCCCACACCCTGCCCCCAGCAAAAGCTTTTTGCCGCAAACCCTATGTATTAAGTGTGCATGATCAAATGGCAGTAACACTGCTGTCTTTTCACTGATTACTGTTTACTGATCACTGATTACTGATTATCGATTCCTAGGGGAAAAAATTCTTCTAGAATGATAAGTACATATACGAGAGGAATTATACTCATGTCTGCTGGGAAGTTTCAAACAGCTGCTTCATTATCCGATCGAGAGCTAGAAATACTCGATTTAGTGGCTAATGGTTTAACTAATCAAGAAATCTCGGAAAAGCTGGAGATTAGTAAGCGTACCGTTGATAATCATATTAGTAATATCTTGACGAAAACAAAAACCGATAATCGGGTGGAATTGGTGCGTTGGGCATTGCATTGGGGTAAAGTTTGTCTTGATGATATTAATTGTTGTATCCTTCCTTCCCCAGCGCTGACCGATGATCAGGTTTCCTAAACTTCTTCGACTTTTGCTTGCGGTTAATATCATCAGTCTGGGGGGATGCAGTGATGCGGGTTTTGTCACCCCTCCCCAACAGCTTTTAGGAAATACTTTAAATACCCCTTCCTCAGAAGATAATCCCCGTTTTAACTACGATGGTCGTTATCTGGTTTTTGCCTCCGATCGCAGGGGTCAACGAACGATTTATTTATTCGATCGAGTGGCTAATCGTTTAGTTCCCCTACCGGGGTTAAATCAAGCAAAAACCTATCAAGATCAGCCAGATATTAGTGCCGATGGTCGTTATATTGTTTATGTGTCGGAACAGTCCGGTAAACCCGATATATATATTTATGATCGACAAACTCTGCAAGCAAAAAATCTCACCGAAAATATCTTAGGAGAAGTGCGTCGTCCGACGATTAGTGGTAACGGTCGTTTTATTGCTTTTGAAAGTAATCGTTTCGGTCAATGGAATCTGGAAATATTCGATCGAGGTGGCGAAATTTCTCCTTCTTTACCCCCGATAAATTCTTCCCCGTCCCGATAGTATTGGGGGAGAAGGGAGAAGGGTGTGGGGAACTCACAGGTGTAGGTATTTTACAAACCTGTGAAGACAAGACAAGAAGGAAGTTTTTACGCGCAAAGAGCAAAAGTGAGATGAGGAAGTATTAACAGCAAGAGTAGATTTTGTCGGGGACTTTTGTGGAAATAAACCATTTAAAAAATAGCGGCTCTCCTCGTTTCTGTTCAGTATTTTTATCAGCTACTAATTGGGATTTTAAAGTATGATAACCTCTTTTACTACCCCAAAAAATCTTTCTGTTTCTTTTGGTGGCGTTCCCTGGGAGTTTCCCTTACATCCATTACCGTTACGACCAGTATCTCTGCTTGATTTAGTAGAGCTTTTTTTCCTTTTAAACGGAAGTTTCCCGATGGTAAAAGCATCCGTCTTTTTGAATTGTTTATCTGATAAGTTTTGATAATCCATACTTTTGCTAATAAACATAGCAAAAGTATAGATTATTTCCTGACCTAAGATCACATTTTATTCTTTTTTCCACTTCCATCTAAAAATCGAGAAAAAAGCAAAACGCTGTATTATACCATGAAAAAATTATGTAAGAGGTCTATTCTTTGACAATAGAGTTGAATTCCTTGCAGCTTGGCTAGGGAGAATTTGGGTTTAATGGGAAGGAGTAGTAAAGACATAAAACTCATCCGCAGCAAGCGATAAACAAGGATAGTTAAAGTCGTATGTTTTTCGAGACTGAGAAGATAACCATAGATATTATGAGTTAGTCTTAGATAACCATAGCGTCGGGTGATAGAAGATGGTTCATGAATGATTTTAATCCGATTGGTAACAACTACTAAATAGCCTTGATTTGCGTATCTTCGGGAAAAATCAAAGTCTTCGTAGTAGAGAAAGTAATCGGGATCAAAATGGGGACAAGTGGAAAAATTAGGGAAATTAATTAATAAACTGCATCCCGTCACCCAGTCGGGAATAAGATAGGGTTTATCTCCATAGTCTAAGGATTCCTCTACCACGTTAATTGTGCCGATTTTAGCATTAAATTTTCCCCAACCAAACCAGATTTTACCATCCGGTTCATAAATTTCTGTACCAGCGATGGCAACTTCGGGATATTGCTGAAAAAATTTGCTGGCTTTCTCCAGAGATTCCGGTAATAAGTAAGCATCAGGATTAACTAACCAAACGATAGCTTTTCTGTCTTGCTGATAAATCCAATTAAGTCCCAGATTACATCCTTTCCCAAATCCTAAATTTTCCCCCGCTTCAATAATCTTGACCCTTTCAGCTGCTAAAGATTGGATATTTTTATCTTCAGTGGAATTGTTAACAATGATGAGAGTAGCAGATAAGTTATCGTTGAGGGAAGCGATTAAACGCTTAATTAATTCCCCGCAATTATAGTTAACAGTCAATAGATAAATCATTACAGATAAAAGGTAGGAGTCACTGGCAATTAACAATGGTTAGAGAATAGCTTTTCCGTGCTAATTACTTTTTTTGGAGACGACAGAGATGATACTTTTCAATTTTACTGGGAAAGGGTTGACAATTTTGGAAGTCAATAACCAGATTTTCCTTCGCTAAATCCTCCACTATATCAGGAGATTTTTTATTAAAGTCTGTCTGGAGAATGTAGAGAGATTCTGGGGGAGTATTAGCAATAAATGTCTCGGCATTTTTTCGCATTAAAGTTCCCTCACTAACTCCCATATTTCCTCGCAATCGCACAAAACGAGTCGAAGCGGGAAAATGGGGAACTAGATAACCCGTTCCTTCATCTCCCCACATAACAATCGTGGAATTTTCGTAGGGTTTTAATGCTTGACTATCGATCCCAAAGTAATTATCTGACCATCCCATTCTCCACCAGTCCAAGGGTTTGACTGTAGCGGCAATTAGGGCAAAAATAGCGATCAAGATTATAAAAACTGTCCTTTTATGAGGATAAATATAGGCAATGATCAGGATAATTAAAACTGGTGTGATTAACTCTAAAACTATCAAGTAACGATAGATAGAAAAACCCTTTAACCAGATCAGATAGGCACTACAATAAAAAGGTAATAAAAATCTGAGAATAGGTAAATGGACTAAATTATTTTTTTGATCCAGAGAACGGCGAGAGGTGTACTGATAAATAATCACTCCCAGAAGAATGACAATTAAAAGATAGGCAATAGCAAAACGAGTCTCTTTAAATTTTACCTCAGCCACTAGGGTTTGTTCCTGTACAAAATAAAGGGGATAAAATAAAAATTGCCAAACATCTTTTGGTAAAAAGCGTGCATCTTGCAGATTAAAATCCGTTTCGATGTAGGGAGATTGAAAAATTTTGTTGAAAAAGGGAAAAAGGGGATTAGCAAAATTAGTCCACATCAGGATTATCCAATAACCCATCGTCAGGGAAAAACCCACAGCCATAGAGAGAATTAAGGTCAGAAGATTACGCAGCTTTTCCTTGATGGTATTGGTTAAAAAACTAATCGCCACGATTAAACTGATACTATACATTGCCGTGGTCAATTTTAGTCCTGTTGCTAGTCCTAAAAGCAATCCTGCGAAAATTATAGTTTTAAGCTTAACTGGTTGATTACGACCAAGACAAGCGATAATTAAAAATAATCCTGCCAAAACAAAAACACTGCTGGTACTATCACCAATACTGGTTCCTAATTCGGAAATATAGGCTGCGCCAAAAATACTGGTAATCGCTGCCGCTATGCTTAAAGTTATCTTGTATCTTTCGCAAACCTTATCGAAGGAGTGATAAGTGATTAAATGAACTAACCACTGATTTAAACCGTGAAATCCTCCCAAGAAAAACCCGACCACCACCGGAGGTAGTTTTAGGTAATAGATAGCAACGAAAAAAGGAACATCCATCAAAGGATTAAAAAAAGTTTGTATCTGTGCTGGGAGGACATCATACTTAAAACGTCCCGTTAATAACATATAGGGATTATAAAAATGATAATTGCGTAAATCCCAGCTAACATCTTGACCTAAGATAACTGATAAAATCCCTAGTCCGATAAAATAAACTACTGCCCAGAGGAGGGGATGAGTCAGGTTGAACCGTTTTAATAATGTCATAACTTAATCAATAATTCTGGTGGATTTGACGAGAAAACTAACCCGTTTTTGTGCCATTAGACTAATTAGTAGCTCTGGGACGAGTCGGCCTTTTAGCTGATAGCTTTTTACTTGATATACCATGTTTGGCTAACAAATACAAACGGAAACTTTTAACTCCCAAAAACGTCCTTAGGCGAGTTGACCAAATTTTGATATACTAAGGTGATAAAATTGCCCATCATACTGACTCGATCGCCCATGAAGTCCAGAAAAGGGTTAATCTCGGTCAAGCAAGCTTATCTAAAAATTCTATCGGTCATCCTAGTTCTGGCGATAATTGGTTTATCGGTAGTCGGAAACTATGGTATCACTTGGGACGAACCGATCGAAGTGGATATGGTCAATCATAATCTCGAATATATCCGAGAAAACAAGCCCATATCAGAAATGTCCCGTCATTACGGCTTTTATTTTAACTATATCTCCCAACTTATCTACAAAACCAAAGAAAATTTTTTCCCTGCTACCCCCAATCTTCCCCCCAATCCCACCGATAAGGATAAATGGCTATCGGGGATCTGGCAAATAACCCGGGTTAAGCACGTCGTCACCTTTCTTTTTTCCCTGATTACCTATCTATCGGTGGTGGGAATCGTCGCTATCCTAGCAGGAATCGAATCTGCTTGGTTAGGTGCGCTAATTTTAGCCCTATTTCCCGCTTTTTGGGGTCATAGCTTCTTTAATCCCAAAGATATACCCTTTGCAGCCATGTTCACCCTCGGAACCTTCGCGGGTTCCCTATTGCTGGATAAATATTTTCAGTCCGAAAATCAAGCTATTAAACTAGGATTTAATCGTTTAACCGTTTATTCTTGCCTTTACGGGATTCTTGCTGGTTTAATCACCGGAATTCGCATCGGTGGCTTTTTTATCCTCTTTTATCTTATCTTCGCCCATCTGGTAGCCCGATGGAATTTAAAAACAATCCTCAAAACTATCTGGCGTTTTCTGCCCCTATACGCAGTTATTACACTTTTTTGGGCAATAACCACCTATATTGTCCATCCTGCTGCTTGGAAAAACCCGATTACTTGGTTTATCGAAGCGATAACCCTCATGTCAAAGTATAACATCTGGGATAATACGGTTCTCTTTGACGGTCAAAATATCCCCGGTCGTTCCTTGCCTTGGTACTATCTACCCCGGCTATTTTCCCTCACCACCCCCGTCCCCCTGCAAATTGCCGTCCTGGTGGGTGTAATGGTGATTTTGACAAAAATGACCAAATTAACGCCAACCCAGCGTGCTTGCGCCCTAATCACCGTAATGCAAGCGTTTTTACTGCCCACCGTTGCTATCCTGCGTCAATCTACTCTCTACGACGGCACCCGTCACTTTTTATTTGTCATTCCCGCCCTAGCAGCGATCGCATCTACGGCTATTATTTGGACATACCATAAACTCAAGCGAAAGTCAATAAAAATCTTTCTAACGACCCTCCTAATCCTCAACTTTAGCGTCATTGTCTATGACATGATTAGCCTGCATCCCTACGAATACACCTACTATAATCGCGCCTACGGAGGCTTAAAAGCGGCCCAAGGTCAACAGGAAACCGATTACTGGGGATTAAGTCTCAAGGAGGGGATGGAATGGCTTAATCAAAATGCTGCCGCTAACTCTACCATAGTCGTTGCCGGCCCGATGTTTGCGGCGGAAATGGTAGAGAATCACCAACGAAACTTGACGATGATCTATCGAGATGACTTTGCTTGGGGAAAAGCTCCCGACCCCGATTATTACATGGGTTTGTCCCGATACGATTATTTCCAAGCTTTCCCCCATTGTCCCATTGTTCACGCCGTCCAACGCCAGGACACCCCCCTAACCATCATTAAACGCTGTCCTTAGCCATGATCGAAATGACTGCCATTCCGCCGATTTCCTTGCAAAACTACCGTATCGCTGCGATTATTCCCTGTCACAACGAAGAACTAACGATCGCTAAAGTGGTCTCCCAATTTCAAACTTTTCTGCCAGAAGCGGCAATTTATGTTTATAACAACCGCTCTAGCGATGATACCGTGACCGAGGCCCTGAAAGCGGGAGCGATCGTTCGTCAGGAAATCCAACCTGGAAAAGGCAATGTTGTCCGGCGAATGTTTGCCGATATCGAAGCGGATATCTATATTCTCATCGATGGGGATGATACCTACGAAATTGCGGCAGTACGTCGCTTAATTGAACGAATGCTGCGGGAACAATTGGATATGGTCGTCGGTGCGCGTCGGGAAGCGGTAAAATCCTCCCAAGCTTATCGCCGGGGTCATCGCGCCGGTAATCTATTTTTAACAGGATTCGTTAAATTTCTGTTTGGAGCGCGTTTAATCGATATGCTCTCCGGTTATCGCGTCTTTTCCCGTCGTTTCGTCAAATCTTTTCCTGCTTTGTCCAATGGTTTCGAGATTGAAACCGAGTTAACTATCCACGCTTTAGAATTAAAAATTCCCTTCGCTGAAGAACCAACCCTCTACGGGGAACGTCCCGAAGGTTCCCAAAGTAAGTTAAAAACCTTTCAAGATGGCTGGCGGGTATTGGGAACCGCTATCCTACTTTTTAAAGAAATTCGTCCTTTTCTCTTTTTTAGCCTTGTCTCGCTAATTTTGGCGCTTATTTCCCTTTTTTTAGCGATTCCCGTCCTGTTTGAATACCTCGAAACCGGCTTAGTACCACGTTTTCCCACCGCTATTTTATCGGCCTCGATCATGCTTTTAGCCTTTTTAAGTTTGACCTCTGGCATGATCCTCGATTCCGTCTCCCGGGGACGAAAAGAGATGAAACGAATGGCCTATCTAGCTAACAGTTGGCTGAAAGTTTAGGGTTAAATACAGAAATTGTTTTATGAGTAAGTTAGCCAGAGTCGAACTGTTTTGCGCTCAAAACGGTTGGCAAGTTGAAATTATAGACGACCTAGGTTCAGGACTTAACTACAACAAAAAAGGATTAAAGCGATTAATTCGGTTGATTGTTGAT
>JAADBR010000050.1 GCA_009995705.1 Microcystis aeruginosa W13-11 | reverse complement strand
GGTTCCTTTTAGGTTCAAAAATTTGTCAAGCATCATAAGTAAAATACTCGGGTTTTTGGCCATTATATCAAATCTTAACTCAATTGTCTATCTTTTGGTATTAACCTATTTGTGTCGTAAGTGTATCCCTGTATAGATTTCAGCTACTTTTAGGCGTACTCACTCTCATCTAATTTTATTTTAAGTTAATTATGTGCATAACAATTACCGAAGAGCCATAATTGGTTAGTCAATGCCGATTGTAACGGCGGCGCCAATATTCTAAGAAAAGTAAAGACAATGCTTAAATTAGATTTGAGCAGAGTTACTAGAGGCATCTTGACAATGCCCGTCAGAATTAGATTTTGGTCTAATTCTGTGCTAGAATCTGCGTCGCTTTAGCGCGCAGAGTGTCAAATACAGGCAATTAGTTTTAACCTAGTCAATCATGTTCAATCCTTGGTCTCTGGCGTTGATCTGGATCTTGATGCACCACTTCTGGATGAGGACGAATAAGGTTGTCTATAGATCAGCCCCTAGTAATTAATGGATGGAGCATATTTGCTCATCCTCTGTTCCTCGAACAGTTTGAAGAACTTGTGACGCAGCTCTTCAACCTGCGTCACAAGTTTCCTCAAGATTATAAAAGGAAAAATGCTACAAAGCGTCTAGCTGCCATAGCAAAGTTAGCCTTTGATACTATTCCTCAAGACCCAACTCGCAGTGAGTATCGACTGGGAACTACGCTTGGAGACGATTACAAGCACTGGTTTAGAGCCAAGTTTTTTCAGCAGTATCGACTGTTTTTTCGATATCATCAAGAGAGTAAAATAATTCTCCTGGCTTGGGTCAATGATGAAAACTCTAAGCGAGCTTATGAGAGTAATACAGACGCTTATAGAGTCTTTAAAAAAATGCTGGAGACTGGTCATCCTCCAGATGATTGGAATGACCTATTCAAAGAGGCGAAAAGTACAATTAGCCGTTTACGAGAAGCTCCTGAAACCGAAATTTAATGATAGATATGTCTGGACTTCCCCCATACAGACATACTAAAAAATTAACAAAACCCTTATGGAGCTTCTCAGAAAAAATTGAAAAGAGGCTACTGGGTACATTTTTCACTTGAAAATGTCTGTACCGTTGACTGTATCTGGAGTGGAGCGATGACCTAGAGTTGGCTGTATAGCGATCGCTAACCTTCTTGTAACAGATTGTGTCATCAATCTCCAGAGTCAGCGATTCCTTCTGTAGCCATGTTTAGATAGCTAGTACATTTACACTGGAGAAGTTCAGTTATATCAAAGAATTTTAGTTATCTTTTGACAAAAATTAGATAAGTTGGCTTTTTTATCTAAAAACTCTAGTAATTCAGCTAGAGATTTTTGAGGATTTTTATATTTCTCGACCTGCCGATTTAGACTGAATTTAATTTCTTCGGGATATTCATCGAACAAATGACTTAAAAAAGTATCAGGAGATTGAGCCTTTATACCCCAAGTTTCTAAAGCTGACAGTGAAAAGTCGGGAAGATTATTAGTTAAAATTAGATTAGCTTTAGCCATAACAGCAGTTGCTAGAACGTGACGATCTTTTAAGTCATTTGTCATTAACTCAATTAAACCAGATGGCACTTCAATCATGGCTTCAGGAAAAGCTGCTTTCATTGTCTCCACTAAATTAAGGGCTTTTATTGAAGTTATATTATATCGATTAATCAGATTGCGGGTTGTTTCTTCTAAAATTAATTTCGACCAGTAGGGGGAGTATAAACCTCGCCAAGCAATTGATAATAAAGTATCGCGTAAATACTGAGGAATAAGAACACAAGCATCTAAAAAAAACCTAGTCTCTGCTGTCATCTAGGTTTAATTCCTCATCTTTTCTGTATAGTCCTTCTGCTTCAGTCATGGCTACAAGGTTATTTAAAATTTGTTCTCTTTCTCGATATTTTTTCTCTTTATATATTAGCAAATCTTCTCGTTTTATTCGTAGATCACTGCCTACATTAGTCGATAAAATTTGCCCCTGTTCTAGTAATTTTATTAGATAAGAGTTAGAAATATTTAACAAATTAGCCGCTTCTTCTATAGTTAAATCTTGAGGGGTAACATTTAACTGAATTACCTGTCCCGATACTAAGGCAGCTACACTGTAACGAAGTACCATTAAAACCGATTCGGGAATATAGACATTTTCTCCCTGTTCAGTGACGAGTCTCGTCGGCATTTCTCTATTAAGCAGCTGATTTAATTGGGTTATTTGTTCAGTTTCTTCGGGTTCGACAACAAAATGAGTTGGGTCAAAATTAGAATATTTACTCATATCAAAGAATGACTCCACGCATTTATATTATTTCACCTCATTTTAACATACCAATCTGACAGGGGACAAGAACCCTGAAATCGATACATCAATTGTATTGATTTAACTCAGGCTCTGTAAGACTTTTAGCCATAGCTAGTATATTTATAGGAGGAATTCCAGTTATACAATCCTCACACACAAACCAGAAGAGCCTGAGTAGTTCTTCTGGTTTCTGTCTGGAATTAATTTCTAGCTTTCTTCAGCCATTCCTAATATTTCTTGATAAAGAATTGGGCTAATTCTTTTACCTTGACTCAAAAACTGCTCTAAAATGGGTTTAACTTCAATAATAATTCCTTTCTTTTTAGCGATTAATAAAAGTCCAATTGTTCCAGTTACAGGCAAATTTCTAGACTGGGCGACTTTTCTTCCTAATTTTTCGTCTATTAAGACTCGATTCGCTTTTAATTCTTCTGCCAAGATAATTGTAGCCGCTTCACCCAAATCTAGTTTAAACTGAATTTGCAATTGTGATAATTGAGCGGGAGATTGAATGGTAAATACCTCAATCCACTGAGCAGCAGGAACAACCGAAGCAGCCCGATGATCTCCCGTAGTGACTTCATTATAAACTTCTTGGGGAATGATAATTTCACCAAAGAGTTTTTGAAGTAAGTTAAGTTGACCAACTTTAGCTAACTCACTTAAAGGAGTGGTATTAGAGACAATAATCACGGGGGAGAATCTTCTAATAATTGCAGGGTTTCTGTAATTTCTTGTTCTAACTCTTCTCGATTTTGGTCGGGGAAGATGGCAACCCCATATTGACCCATAAGTTCGAGAACTTCTAAACGAGAGATTCCCAATAGCCTGCCAGCTATCCCACTACTAATTTCTCCATGTTTTAACAAAGTCATGATATATGCTATCTTAGCCTGTTCTTCTGCTTGTGAATGGAGAGATTCCGAGATATTAATAGGCCAATCAAATCGTATTGTTATGGTCATACGTTGGGATTATGCAGAAGTTTTTGGCTCTTTTAGCTGCCAGATACTAACATTTTACAACAGATTTTCGCCCGTAGGTTAATTTGATCTATCATTTTTCTAGAGTAAAAACAGACGGTTCTTCGTTACTTGGTATAGTTCGATAGGGTGGCATAAATCGACTAAATCCTTATCTGGCAAAAGACTTAATTGATTAGTTCGCTCTAGATCGAAAACAATTGACAAAAATCGCCAAATGTCTTTCTCTATAAGAGTTTCATTCCTTATAACCCCCGGTCATTGCATAACACAAACCGAAGAGCCGCGATTTTCATCCCTAGGGAAATCGCAAAGGTTTTGAGCCATATCAAATAAAAGCCTTTTCTAGTAGGACTTTTACCTATATTGAGCGAACCCTATCTTCTAACATTGGGATAAGATGGACATTTATATACTGTTACTTCATACTTATCCTTCCAATCACAGCTGACACGATTATCGGGGCAAACATACTTGGTTGTTGGTTCTTTATTCCTTTCTTCAACAATGGTTGTTGTGTCGACATATGCCGTGAAGGTTCCCTGGTCAACTATTGTGTTTTTTTCCTTAATCGTATAATCGAAATCGTTTTCTCCCTGTCTGACGATTAGATATAGTCTATCGTGTCCAGGGCCGATGGTTATCTCGGTAATTTCGGAGCCTCTGCCCCGGCTATAATCTCGATCGGTGAAGGGAAAAGGATCGCTCGCCACTCCCCGGCTAACATTTCTAACCATAACCCTTCTGTCCCGACTCGGAGGGAAGGCGGTGGAGGTAAAGCTTGCTTTTACTATACCTTTGGAAGACCCCGGGCATTCACCGGTGTATCGGTACATGGGAATCACCAATCTGTTGAGAGAGGGACTTCCTATTATTTCCAAACCAACTTCCGGGGATTCCGTTTGCTTATTTTGTTGTTGTTGGTTGCTGGTGATAATTGGCGGGTAAATATTAACGGCTTGGGTATTTGACGGCAGACAAGCTAGGCAGAAACTGAGGCTGAGAAATTTCAGAGGTGAAATGAAACCGTTATTCATAATAAGTGGGGTTCAGATTCGCTTGAGATTATATTCTCTATAATACCTTAGTCTATAAGACTTAGAGCATCGCATTTTTCCAATCGGTTAAGAAATGTTCCGAAGTCGGAAGCGGCAAGAAGTTTATAGGATGGCAAGTGACCTCTTTTAGCTTCAAGACTGTAGTTGGGGGGATCGGCCAAGGGTCCTTCATAGCCACGCCGCCACCCTACCCTCTCTTCAAATTGCTGATGGTCATTCTTTACGCCTCTCCAGATTTCCCCCTGAACACTAAAGCCAAAACGTCCATTGGAATATTGCACCCAAAGTCGATTAATAATCTTCAGGTCAGAACAGGACAGATTGTTGATGATGTTTCCGTTAAAGTAGGTTTGATCTGTACCTCGAAGCATTAGTTTTTTCGTTTCGGCTTCGGCCTGCTGCCAATTTTCTTGTTCGAGAAGACTGTGAAGTGTCTGAAAGAGAAGATTATCGGGCAGCGGAGTAGCTCGACAGTCGGTCACTACTGGGATATTTTGCCAGCTTGCATAAAGATTAATAGGAACGGATAAAAATTCTATAACTTGTATGTTAGGATCTCTTTTGCCACCTCCCCCATTGATTCCTACTAAACAGCCGTTTTCGTGTAATAGTGGACCGCCACTCATTCCGGGTAAAAGTTCGAGTTTATGGGCAATTTGATATCCCCCTGCGGCTTTTCTGTCAGTACCAAGTACATTCCCAGGACCGAAAAATCGCGCACGTCGATCTCGGCTAGTTTGGCTGGGGACTGCCCAGCCAAATACATAAACTTTACTGGAGGCAGATAGCTGTTCTGCATTACCTATTCTAACAGTTTCGTATTCTATTGTACTAAAAAACTTGAAAATTGCTAAATCAGCATTCGGATGAATTTTTACCGAGGAAATTTCACTTATATACTGTTGTCTGTCAGAAGTTTCAACGCGATATCCAGTAGAGTTGGGCATCGGTTCGGGAGTTAGCTTATTTTCTTGATCGCAGAATTTTGAATTGAGAAACACATGGCAGTTGGTCAGGACAGTATATAAGTATCCTTCCTGTCCTTTAAATATATATTTTTGTTTCTGAACAATTGCTCCAGTACCTGGATTATTACCGTCTATTCTAATTATTTTGACTGTAGTTTGTTTGGCGATTTCTTCAACTTCGTTTTGGGAGAGAGCTAATAAACTTTGCTGAGTTAATGAAACCGCTATTAATCCAACCATAAGTGAGCTTATTGGAGCTAATATTTTCATCTATTTATCAGATATTACTTTAATAATTTGTTCGCTGGGGATTGCCCAACTTGAGTTATTGATTAGAGTCTGCAAATCTGGCGATGGTTGAGAACCATCTTCATAATTATCGGAGTTTTCCCACAAAACGGGATGTCTGCCGCTGATGCCGACTAATTCTCCCTTTTGATTGAGTAATGGCCCTCCGCTCATTCCCTTTTCAAAGTCCCCATTGTATCCGATTTGATATCCTCCTTCTAGCGGTTTTTCTAAGAATGCAACTATTTTACCCGGTGTAAAATCAAACTCGTCGTTTAGGCTCTGAGCGCTTTCTCTTGTTTCTTTTTTTTGTATTGACTCATTGGCTGGATAGGCAAATTGTGGCTGCAAATAAAAAGGGAAACCCGCCGCTAACACATATTCCCCTCTCTTTAGGTTAGCGGAAGAACCTAGACGAGAAGCCACATAAAAGCAGGGGGATTTAAATTGTAGTAGAGCTAGGTCATTCTGAGCAAAATTTGCAGTTTTTACCACTTCTGAAATATGAATTTTTCCGTCAAAAGTTTGAATACTGTAAGAAAAGTGATTATCTTTGAGAACATGGGCGTTGGTAATCACTTTATAATTGTTGTTTTGGGAGTAAATTATTACTCCAGAACCGATAAATTCTGATTCATATAATATTTTTACTGTGATAACTTTAATCTTATTATATAAGGAATCGATCAAAATTGGTCGAGAAGATGGGCATCCCGACCGAATAATGTGAGGAGCAAAGTAGCCATTATCTGCATCAGTCACTAGCCTTAAGGCTGGACTACTGATGAGGAACATTATTAGTAAAAGTTGACATTGGGATTGATTCACTGCCAAACTTACTCCTAGCGAGGCTCATTTTCTGAAGCTTCGATTATTTCTTCAAGATTGTTAATAAAGGTCTCGACATTAATGTTAAGTTCTCCTTCTGAATCGTAGGAAAAAGGCTGCTCAGTAAATCTAAATTTTGAAGGATTGCCATAGCGATTCATATTAAATAGTTTTTGGGCAACTTCTTCAGAGTTTACTCCAGTTTTTAGAGTGAATAATACCTCGTTTTTAGCGCAACTGCCGCCCTTAACTTTAGGAACACAGATGACGGGATAGCCATTGACATTTGAAGTTTTAACATTAGTCAGCCAAGGAGCATATTGATTAAAGCGATCGGAAACCGTGATGCAGCGTTTCCTGTTGTCCCATCCTGACTCGGCAAAGTCGTTAGAAGTCCATTCAATTATCGCTATATTTCTTTTAGGGCGTTTGACAAAGGTATTCCACTTTCCCTGAAGTTGGCCGCAGAAGAACAGTCCCTTTCCTGCGGACTTGCTAGGTTCTGGTACACTGAAAGTGGCCGCACCAGTTAAGAATAACATCGCCAGAATTTCGTATGGCTGTCGGTGTTTCATCCTCAATGACCTCTTTTTTTCGTTTTGCTTGCTAGTCTAACATGGGATTCATCCCAAATCAACTTTTAATAAGACGATTAAATCCCGATCGAACTTTAAAAACCTGCGCCCCGCTTCCCACTTAAGTAGCTGGTTATAATTAAATTAAAAATGGATTTTAGGTTCGATCCCCCCTGCCCCCCTTGATAAGGGGGGTGCCGGTAGGCGGGGGGATCCCCCCTTAATCCCCCCTTAATAAGGGGGGCATCTGATAATTTTTAACGCCTACCTACTTATTTATAGCTATCAGTCATCAGCAGCAGAAAAGGACTCTTATTTATTCTTCCCAATTGCCACCTCATAATTCATAATTCCCAGAATACGTTATTAAACAAGATGTAGTATGAAATCCGGTCAGGATAATCTTGACACCGATAATTCAGAAACTCGGCCGCCAAACTTGGATTTTCTTGTTAAAATTGCTGGCAACGGTATGCCCATCTCCACTGAGGGCGATCATTCTAGGTGAATCGAAAGATTTGGGAGAGGAAGGGGAGTAGCTAAAAATCTCCTTTTTAGTGTTTAGATTCCATAATCTAATGGTTTCATCGGAACTGCGGCCAGCAATTATCTTGCCATCTTCGCTGATAACTATCAAACAGATATCGGCGGATGACCCTGCTTGGAGAGGAGAATCTTTCCAATTGCTATCTTTCCAGATTCTGATATTGTCTTGGCAACTGCTACTAGCGGCGGTCGTTCCATCGACACTGATGGCAACCGAGTGGGCTTCCCATGGATTGATAGAGGGAAAAATGCGTGGTTCGTAGGGGTTACTGCCTTGTTTTTGCCAAAAAATGATGTCACCGCCCGAATGTCCGCTGACGATAATTGATGCGTCTTGATTGATGGCAAGGGATACCACCTCTTTTTCCACTGGTAGCGTCTCGATTAAATTTCCCGTTGACAGATTCCAGAGTTTAACTGTTGCATCTTCTCCACCAGTAACCAGTGTATTGCCATCGGAACTTAAGGCTAGGGCGATTAAACCTCGCTGAGGTGGCAGGGTAATACGTTCTTTTCCCGTTTTTAAATCCCAAACCTTGATTGTGCCATCTTCACTGCTGCTGGCTAAGATCTGTTGATCGTTACTTATAGCGATCGCTAAAATAGCTTTTCCTTGTCCTGCTATGGTTTTTTTCCGTTTTCCAGTTGCCACTTCCCACAGGTAGATGTTCCCTTTCTCATCCCCACCTACCAAAGTTTGACCCTCTCGGTCTAGTACAAAAGAATTAATCTGGCTCGACGGCTCAATCAAGGGAAGTTCTTCAACCGTTGGTTTATTTGGGAACAAGAAATCCAACAACGGTTTTATTATTGGATAGCCAAACCCAAAAGAAAGCCCACCAGTTATAACAATAAAAATTACCCAGAACCAAGGGTTAAACCTCGATAGTGGGGGAGGTGGAGGTGGGGAAGAAGTAGTAGGAGATGGGGTGACAGAAACAGTCGGTTGGGAAGAAACGGGCAAGAAGGTTAACATTTCTTGAGCAGAGGCGAAGCGATCGCGGGGGTGGGAACGGACAGCGCGATCGATAACGGCGGCTAAATTCGAGGGTCGGTGGGGCGCATCTTTTCGCCAGAGGATTTCACCGGTGTTGGGGTCGCTGGTGAGAGCTTGAGGAGTTTTGCCCGTCAGCAGGAAAATTGCGGTTAGACCCAAGCTGTAGAAGTCGCTGGAGCGAACTGGATGGCCAGCGGCTTGTTCTGATGCCATGTAGCCGGGAGTTCCCAAAGGGACTGTTTTATTGCCGCCATTGATGTTGTTCACCTCTTTGAAAATACCAAAATCAATGAGAACAGGTTTACCGTCGCTGGCCCGCAGGATGATATTGTCGGGTTTGATGTCCCGGTGGATGATTCCTCGGCCGTGGATGTAGTCGAGGACGGGTAGGAGTTCTCGCAAGATTTTTTCTACTTCCCCTTCCGAGAGGTTGCCTTCTTGTTGGTGTTTTTCACTGAGGGTGATCCCTTCAATCCATTCTTGGACGAAGAAGAAATTTTCTCCTTCTGAAAAGTACTCGTAAAGTTGAGGAATTTGTCGGTTATTTTGCCCTAATTCTTCTAAAATAGCGGCTTCTCGCTGGAAACGTTCTTTAAACCAATCTGAAGTTGGTGCTGTGCCAGTTGTAGCCTCATCTGGCTTTAGTTGCTTGATTACACATTTGCGGCCGGAGGGCATACGAGTATCGATCGCGAGGAAAGTTTCGCCAAAACCGCCTCTACCTAGTGTTTTCAAGATTTCATAGCGATTGTTTAGCATTTAATAGCGACTGTCTAATAGGAATGCTGTCATTTTAAAATGGATAAACTTCGTGCGGGTGATTTTCTTTTCAACCCTCGCTGCCCTTGGGCTATTGGTTAGATTAGCAAAAATGGTAAGTAGCTGGTTATAATTAAATTGAAGATAGATTTTGGGTTTGATCCCCCCTGCCCCCCTTGATAAGGGGGGCAGGGGGATAATTTTTAACGCCTACGTACTTAATTAAGTCCAGAAAACAAAAACTATCAAAAAGTCCCTCCTATCTCCTGCTGTCAACCCATTGATTAGGATTTTTCTTAGCCAAAACTTTTTTGGCAGCGATCAAAGATTTTAGTTAAGGATGTGGAACGCTTCAGCTGATTTGGTGTAACAGAAAATTGCTATAGATTTTACAATCTAAGACTTTAATTAGATAGTCAACAACTTACCACGTCCTCAAATGAAGGGATTTTAAACTCGAATTTTTGATAACCTGAGATGCCGCGATACGGAAAGACTTCACCTCCAAACCCTCCCACTAGCCCTACCCCTAGCTTTTACCTAGGGATAAAAAACAAATAGAACAGACAAAAAGCCTGTTCTATTCCTTAGGAGAAAAAAAATTAAACGGTCATGATATCCTTTTCTTTTGTCGTTAATAAATCCTCGATTTTGGTGATAAATTTATCGGTGGATTTCTGCACTTGATCCTGTAAATCCCTGGATTCATCCTCAGAAATTTCGTGACTTTTCTCCTGTTTACGGATAGCATCGATCGCATCCCGGCGAATATTGCGGATAGCCACCTTTCCCTCTTCGGACAATTTCGCCGCTAATTTGACCAAATCCTTGCGGCGATCGCTAGTGAGGGGAGGGATATTTAAACGAATGGTCTGACCGTCATTACTGGGAGTTAAACCCACGTCCGAGAGAGAAATCGCCTTTTCGATCGCCCCCATACTGGTACGATCGAAGGGTTGAATAGCGATCGTGGTTGCGTCGGGAGTGCTAATAGTCGCTAGGGACTTGAGGGGAGTTTCCATGCCATAATACTCCACCACGATCCGATCTAAAAGAGAAGCATTTGCGCGGCCGGTACGAATCGTATTAAAAGCTCTCTGGGTCGATTCGACGGTTTTCTGCATGTGGTCTTGAACTTCAGCTAACTTCACAGAATCCTCCTACCAATGTTCCAACGGGTTCACCTTTGACAGCGCGAACAATATTACCTGCCACCGACAGATCGAAAACGACTATCGGGATATTATTTTCCTTGCACAGAGCGATCGCCGTTCCGTCCATCACCCGCAGATCATGGGTCAGCACATGAACGTAGGTGAGACTTTGAAAGCGTCGCGCGTTAGGATTGTGAGAGGGATCGGAATCATAAACTCCATCCACTTTCGTCGCTTTAAACACCACTTCCGCATCGATTTCGGCAGCGCGTAGGGCTGCTGTGGTATCGGTGGTAAAGAAAGGATTACCCGATCCCGCACCGAAAACCACCACCCGACCTTTTTCCAGATGACGGATTGCCCGCCGGCGGATGTAGGGTTCAGCTAATTCCTGCATCGCAATCGCCGTTAATACCCTAGTCGGTACTTGCGCTCGTTCTAGGGCGTCCTGCAAGGTCATAGCGTTCATGACTGTGGCTATCATACCAATATAATCGGCCGTGGCCCGATCCATGCCAGCCGAGGCGGCTTTCACCCCCCGAAAAATATTGCCCCCACCGACCACGATCGCCAATTGGATGCCTTGGTCAACCACTTCGGAGATTTCCTGGGCGATAGCGGAAACCACCATCGGGTCGATCCCATAGCCGAGATTGCCCATCAGGGCCTCCCCACTCAGTTTTAATAATACCCGCTTGTACGCCATGCCCTTACTACCACTCGCTAAAACAAGATCTAGATAATTTTTGTCTCCCCATAAGATAGCAGGTTTTGGCCTTGATTTAAGCTGACCAGTTCACTCTCTCCTGGAACCGACAAGTTAAGATTAATAAATCTTTTCGTTGGGAAATTAGTATTTAGTGATACCTTTGTTATTAGGGGAAGCTTAGTTTTATAGAGAATTAATAACCGTGGTCAGCGATCGATTACTATTGGTTAACAAAAACAATCAAAAGGCCGCTAACATCGACACCTTTGATTGGGTCTATGGGTTTCAAGATGGAACTCGTCTGATGGGCAAGGTTTGCGGTTACTTAGATCCCGATAGTAATCGTCTTCTCGATCCCGAAAACTGCAGCGCTATCTACCAGAATGCCCAGGGACAAGTCCTTAGTCGTTGGCAAGCAGGAGATTTTATCACTTTTGACCTAACCACCACCGGTGAAGATCTCCTGATCGTGGCTTCTAATGATAATTGTATCGGTAATAGTCTCTGTTTGGTTTCGGGCATTAATCGCAGCTGCGCCCAAGTTACCGATGAAGGCAAATCCCTCGTCCGCGAGGTTTTTCAATACCCTGCTTGGTCTTTGCAGGGCGATAATAGCAGTTCTAAGCCGGCTTTCAGTTGGAATTGTTCCGTATCTCCCTTTTTCCCCTTTGTTTCCCTGCGTTTTAATCTTCAGTCCACCAGCAGCAAAAAATTCTATCGTTGGACGGTTTCTCCCTATTTTCCCTTTTGTCCCCTCTTAGAAGTGGGAGAATCCCTTGCCTGATTGGCTTTTTCACTACGATAGTTCTAGAAGATTTCAACACATCAGGAATGGTTAAAACCGTAAGCTATCCCCTACTATATCAGATTTAGGATGGCGTTCTTTTCGAGATATGCTATCGGCGAAATCCGCTTAATATGGTCGGGATTTTCGCTTAATTTCTCGATGGCAACCAACAAAGCCAAAATAGAGATGTTAAGTAGGTAGGCGTTAAAAATTATTAGATGCCCCCCTTATCAAGGGGGATCCCCCCGCCTATCGGCACCCCCCTTAATAAGGGGGATCCCCCCGCCTATCGGCACCCCCCTTATTAAGGGGGGCAGGGGGGATCGAACCTAAAATCCATTTTTAATTTAATTATAACCAGCTACTTAGAGCAGTTATCTTAATGATGAGGTACGAAGTTTTCCTTTTGGGGAGTCAGCAGTCAGCTTTTATTTATTCTTCCCACTTCCTAATTCATAATTCATAATTCGGCTCTTCTGGGTTCTGTGTGATAAGTTTAACTTACTATATGATTGATCGATCAATCTTTGTATCCTTTGTGTCTTTGTGGTTCCTTCCACCCCCTCGCTAGGAGGAATGTATCTTAGAATACATTTTACCCACCAAATCCAAGAGAGCCATAATTCATAATTCCTTCCAAAAATGCTTTCGCCAGAATCCGCTCCGTTACTATCACAACTGCAAAAAAAAGTCAATAGTTTAGATGTACCATTCTATGCGCCAGGGCATAAGCAGGGGGAAGGAATTGGGGAAGATTTAAGTAATTTACTGGGAAAAAGCGTCTTTAAAGCCGATTTACCCGAATTACCCGACCTAGATAATTTGTTTGCCCCGACGGGAGTGATTAAAGAAGCGCAAATTTTAGCAGCCGAGACATTTGGGGCAGATAAAAGCTGGTTTTTAGTCAATGGTTCCAGTTGTGGCATTATTGCGGCGATTTTAGCCACTTGCGGCGAGGGAGATAAAATTATTTTGGCGAGAAATATGCATAAATCGGCAATTTCGGGCTTAATTCTCTCTGGGGCGCAACCTGTCTTTATCAATCCCGAATATAATCCCACTATCGATCTAAATTTAAATATAACCCCCCAATCCCTCGCTTATGCCCTGAAACTCCATCCCGACGCTAAAGCGGTGATGGTAGTCTCTCCCACCTATCAAGGGGTTTGCTGTGACTTAGAAACTATCGCCCAGATTACCAATCATTATTCTATCCCGCTGCTCGTCGATGAGGCCCACGGGGCGCATTTTGCCTTTCATCCCGATTTACCTCCGGCTGCCCTGTCTCTCGGCGCCGATATGGCTATTCAGTCCACCCATAAGGTTTTAGGGGCATTAACTCAAGCATCGATGTTACACTTAAAAAGCGATCGCATTAGTCCCGAAAAAGTTGATCGAGCCTTACAATTAGTTCAAACCACTAGCCCTAGTTATTTGCTTCTCGCCTCCCTTGATAGTGCTAGAAAGCAAATGGCGACGCAAGGCCTAGATTTACTGACCAAAACCCTCGATTTAGCCGCTACTGCCCAAAAAGAACTCGATAAAATTCCTAATATCTCTGTTTTAGACTTTCCCCATTCTATCCCGGGTTGTCACTGGTTTGATCGCACTCGTTTAACGGTAATTGTCAAAGATTTTGGCTTAACTGGCTACGAAATAGACGATATTTTGCGAGAAAAATACGCTGTCACCGCAGAATTACCGACTTTAAGCCAACTTACTTTTATTATCTCCATCGGCAACCATCGCGAACACATTAATCGCCTCATTACTGCTTTTCAATCCCTTCAATCTCCTTCCTCTACCAGTTTACCCCCCACTCCTGCCCTAGTCATGGGAAATTTAGCTATTTCTCCTAGAAAGGCTTTTTTTGCCCCTACAGAGATAGTATCCCAGAAAAATGCCCTCGATCGTCTTAGTGCTGATGTTATCTGTCCCTATCCCCCCGGTATTCCCGTTTTGATGCCGGGTGAGTTAATTTCTCAGGAAGTCCTCGACTATCTGCAAACTATTTTAGACCTCGGTGGCACGATTACCGGCGGTAGTGATGATAATTTGGCAACTTTCAGGGTTTTAAAATAAACGCAAAATTATCTGATATATTAACCGGAAAAAGGCAGTAATAGCAATGGCTCCAATGGCTGCCATCACGGCAATGATAGCAATTTCAGGAAAACTTAGGCCGTTTTGCAGTTGCGGAATTAACAGGAAGGCGAGGGTAATTGCTGCTAGAATCGGTAAGTCTTTTCCTTCAATCACTTTTTTAAATAATGCCAAAACTAAGCCACCTAAGATCATAAAGGCGATGACAATTCCCACCGAGGGAACTAAACTATTTAAGGCAATTACTAATAATGTCCCCTCAAATCCTGTAAAGGCAGCATTAGCAAAAGTTTCCCCAAGAGAAAAGCGGGAACTTTTTCTAATCACTGGAGAAGCTGGGGGAATTGGAGAAGGTGGAGGAGAGGTGGGAGATGGGGGAGGAGGATTTAAAGCGGTTAAAACTTCTCCACAGGATTGAAATCTATCCCAGGGATTTGCTAGTAACATTTTATTGAATACTTGGGCTAAATCTGCACTGATATTAGGGGCATAATTTTGCCAATTCCAGAACTGTTTTTGCGGATCGTATAGCTCATCAGGATCGCGATTAGTTAAGAGTGTAACACAGGTAGCCGCTAGGGCATATAAATCTGTGGATGCTGATACCTGATTGCCTAATTGTTGTTCGGGAGGAGCAAATCCGGCTGAATAAATTGTTGTGGATTTCTCTTGTGTATTACTAGGGTTATTAGTCGCCTGTTTTACTGCTCCAAAATCGAGTAAATAGAGGCGGCCATTTTTGGATAGCATGATGTTAGATGGTTTTATATCCCGGTGAATAGAACCATTTTCATGAATAAATTTGAGGATAAGAAGTAATTCTTTGAGAATGTTTTTAACTTCACTTTCTTGAAAGGGTTTTTGTTGCTGTTGGAGCATTTCTTCTAAGTTTTTACCGTCGATATATTCCTGGGCCAGATAGAAAAATTGCTCTTCTTCTCCCGTTAATTGATTCTTGACTTTTAAAGGGAAAAAAGCATAGAGATCGGGGATTTGAGGATGTTCTCGTCCTAAATCTTCTAAAACGTGCGCTTCTTGAAAAAATAAATTTTTCGCTTTTTCTAAAGCTTGGGGACTTAAATTACCAGAAGGTTGAAATTGTTTGATTACACATTTAGCTTTTTTGGGACTATAACGATCTACTGCTAAAAATGCTGCCCCAAATCCCCCTTGTCCTAATAAACGTTCTGGTAAATAACGTCCCCCCAAAATTAATGGCATCCCGCAAGTAACACAATATTTCTGCTCGATCGAGGTTAAGCGATTGCTATCGTCTAGGTCTAGGCACTGATTACGCGGTCTCGGACAATGGGGACGCGTACAAATAACTTCCATAGTCACCGTTTCCCGTGGTACTGCTCTTAGTTTAGCTACTACCGGCAATTCGGGTTAAAATTTTTATTCTTAAGAAAGAGTTAAAAAGGGGGTCTGTAGACCAACACGGATCTGTACCCTACTACAAGGTTAGCAGAAATTTTGGAGTTTGTCAAGTATTTGGCTGAAAAAAATTCGGCCAAATCTAGCGGTTATCTTAATGGTGGGGTGGGAAGTCTCGGTGCTTTTTTTAGTTGAAAGAGCGGGCTAGACGATTAACCCCGGTGTGTAATAACTGTTCCAAGCTTTGGTGATCGCTAATGGCTTGAAAATTGATCACAAAACAGGTTAAACCTAGTCCAAAGAGGATAAAAGTGGGGGCCATAACCACACCAATCATCAACCAGGTGGCGACGTGGAGAAACATAGTGACAGCGAACAACAAAGCTAGGGAAGCAATGGGCAAGATTTGACGGGTAGGACGACCAAAATAGAGAAAAAGAACGGTTAAAAGGGTGGTTACTAAGTTAGCGGGTACTAAAAAGGCACAAATCGAGACGCAATAGTGGCGGGAAAATTCAGCGAGAGTATTAAAATCTATCATGAATATTAGTTTATAAATCCCTGAGTCTTATCACTGTCGATTGTAGCGGAAAATTTAGATGATTGGGATGAAGGTGAGAGAAGACAGATTAAGCTGTGGTTCAATAGATTTTCGAGAGGGAGTTAAAACGAGGATCGGGGTATAGATCATCCAGTTATAATGAAATCTGGGAAAATGACACCGCCCCATCCCGAAAACTCTTACCCCTTGCTAGGTATAATTGATCGCAGGAAAAATTTTATGAGTAAATTTGTCTTTGTCACTGGGGGAGTCGTCTCCAGTATTGGGAAAGGAATTGTCGCTGCTAGTTTGGGAAGATTGTTAAAAAGTCGGGATTATTCCGTCTCAATTCTGAAATTAGACCCCTATATCAACGTGGATCCAGGTACGATGAGTCCTTTTCAACACGGAGAGGTATTTGTCACCGATGATGGGGCCGAAACCGACCTCGACCTTGGCCACTACGAACGTTTTACCGATACGGAACTCTCCCGTCTCAATAGCGTGACTACTGGCTCGATTTATCAAGCGGTATTGAATAAAGAGCGCCGTGGTGCTTATATGGGGGGAACTGTGCAGGTAATTCCCCATATTACCAACGAAATCAAGGAAAGGATTCTTAGGGTGGCCAAAGATACCAACCCCGATATCGTCATCACAGAAATTGGTGGTACGGTGGGAGATATCGAATCCCTGCCTTTTTTAGAAGCAATTAGACAATTTAGGAAGGACGTGGGTCGAAATAACGTGATTTATATGCACGTTACCCTAATTCCTTGGATTCCGGCCGCGAAGGAGATGAAAACGAAACCGACGCAACACTCGGTCAAGGAATTAAGATCGATCGGTATTCAACCGGATGTGTTAGTCTGTCGTTGTCATCTACCCCTACAACCGGGGTTAAAAGAAAAACTCTCAGCTTTCTGTGATGTGCCGGTAGAATCGGTGATTACTGCTCAGGATGCCAGCAGTATCTATGAAGTGCCTCTCAATCTGGAAAAAGAGGGATTAGCGCAACAAACCCTAGAATTATTCAACCTGGGTCCCCGATACCCCCATCTGGAGGAGTGGGAAAATCTCATCCGACAGATGCAATCCCCCAGTCAAAAATCAGAGATAGCTATTGTTGGTAAATATGTGCAGTTGGGGGATGCTTATCTCTCGGTGGTGGAGGCCCTTAAACACGCTGCTATTGCCCTTGATAGCGAGATAGAATTGCGTTGGGTGAGTGCTGAAGATGTGGATAATGAGTCGGTCGAAGCTCATTTAAGCGGTGTTGATGGTATTGTTGTACCCGGTGGTTTTGGTATTAGGGGTGTGGATGGCAAAATTAAGGCGATCGAGTATGCTAGGGTCAATAATATTCCTTTTTTGGGTCTCTGTTTAGGGATGCAGTGTTCGATTATCGAATGGGGTCGCAATGTGGCCCGATTGGAAAGGGCCAATAGTTCCGAATTTGAAGGAGACACACCGAATCCAGTGATTAATTTACTGCCAGAACAGGCAGATGTGGTGGATTTAGGGGGAACAATGCGCTTAGGTCTCTATCCCTGTCGTTTAAATCCCGATAGTCTGGCTTTCTCTCTCTACGGTCAAGAGGTTATCTATGAGCGCCATCGTCACCGCTACGAGTTCAATAATGCCTATCGTAGTCTCTTTTTCGAGACTGGTTATCTGGTGAGTGGCACTTCTCCCGATGGTCGTTTGGTGGAAATTATCGAACTACCAAAACATCCTTTCTTTATTGCTACCCAATTTCACCCTGAATTTCGCTCTCGTCCCAATAAAGCTCATCCTCTCTTTTCTGGTTTCATGAAAGCAGCCCTCAAGGGTAGAGAGCAAAAGTTTTCCCTTAGTAGTCAGCATTCGGCTATCAGTTAGGGTTTGCCGGTTCTATTGGCTCAAAATCTGGTTTTTTTGGGGGGAAACCCCCGAAAATTTCTCATCTTAACCCCAGTTTGGCCTAGGGTTTTCCGAATTGACGTTGATAAACTACTTCTTCCTTGCCAGATTCCAGTTTAATATCCGAGCGAGGATAGGCCACACATAACAAAGCATAGCCTTCTTTTTGCAGGTCGGGGGATAATCCCATGCCCTCTCCTTGTTCGACGCTACCCTGGGAAAGTTGAGCGGCGCAGGTAGTACATACGCCCGCATTGCAAGAACTGGGTAAGTCAATTCCCGCATCGTAGGCCGCTTGTAGTATAGTTTGGTCTTCCCTAACTTCGATCGTTTGTGTTGTTCCTAAATGGGAAATTTCTACTTTGTAGGTTGTGGTCATAGCTAATGAATGATGCTTTGAACGTCACCTATTTTATCATTCTAGATTGCGGATATAGGAGAGAGGGGGAAATCTTTACCTAATCAGGTTTTCACCAGTTGGCAGGCCAATTCAAGTCTGAATTGTATGACTGTGTAATCTAATGTTATGGAATAACTCATTCGGGGTACGATAGTCAAGACATTTTCGAGGACGATTGTTAATTAAGTTTACGGCTCTTTGCGCCAATTGAAAAACAGCTAAGAAACTTCTAAGGTAGCTATTGAACTGTTATAGGTATAAACAATGACCTCTTGAGGACGAAAGAGTATTCCTTTAAACAAATACCCCGGTCTGATGATATCACAAACTAAATCGTCTTTTTCAGGGTCATCTGTTGCCTCTGTTGAAATAACTTGTTGTCTTTCGTAATTAAAACTTCCGGTTTCTTCGAGGGGTGTAATCCCTTCTTTTTCGAGAATTTTGCCTAACTGTTTATAGATAGCATCTAAAACTTTAGGACTAGCTTGGTTGTCGCTTTCTCCACTTTTTGCTAATAAAACCCAATCTCTCAATCTGATCAATTCTTGAGCCGTTAATGAGGGTTTTTCTTCAGCAATTTCTCGGACAACTTGAGGAACAGGAGGAGATTCAAGTTGAGGTTCAATTTCCTCTGTTTTGATGACTTCAATTGGTTGAATAATCGGGGTTTCTTTCGGATTCAGCAGTTCTGGATGTTGTTGAAAACGTTCTAGAAGTAAACAGATAGAGTTTAAGATAGTAACCACATCTCTGTCATTTGAATTAACCCTTGATAAACCACTTAATTCATAGACAATCGTTTCTGCTTGCAAAGCCAGTTCCTCTACCTGTCTTCTTTCTTTGAGGTTTGGGATCAAATTCTCTAGGGATTCTGTCCAATTACTAAACATCGAATGACCTCCGTTTTGGGTATTTTTAGACTGACTAAATGTACAAATACTCCTTCGCTTTTTGCACCCGGTAAAAAATACGCTCATAGGAACGAGCAAGAACGTTAGCAGCTTTAATGGTAACGCCATTGCCTGTCATATAATCATTAGCCCTCGCCTGCCAATATTGCATCCTTTCGAGAGCCACTGGAATCATTTCATCAATAGTGGCACGTTCCCCTGACTTCATACCTAATCTTTCTCCACAAGAAATGCCATACTCTCCGGTTATTTGTAGTAGTTGTTCTCGTTCCTGAATATCAAAATCCAGCTTGCCGTCGTAATAATTTCTGAGGACATCTAACTCCTGAAAAGCGTGTTCTTTAGAGCGTATAGCATCAAATTTACCGCTTATTTCTTCTAAAATTTCTAAGGCTTCTCCCTGTAAACGCTGTCTTTCTTGGAAATAAGCTGCGGCAATTTGTTGGAGGCTTGTTCCCAATTTAATTAAAAGAGCGCGATTGCCAAAATGAGACAAAATTAGGTGACGGAGTTCTTCTAGTCCTGTGTGCTTTAGCAGTTTTTCGGTTAATTGCTCCCGATCGCTGACCCCTTCTTGCAGATAATTATAAGCCAGAGAAATGCCATATTGTCCCAACTGTTGTAGAAGTTTTTCTCGTTGAGTAAGGGAAATGGGAACATCCGAGTATGGTTTGATAAATTTGTTGGCATTGCGATTTAAAGCGAGAAATCTCTCGGTTGGCAATTGAGTGAGTTGTATGAGTGTTTGCCAATGTTCATCAGTGAGAGTTTTCGCACCGAGAGATAATAAACCGCAAACTGGTTGAATGGTATAAAAGAGGCGACGAACTAGAGGATGTTCACGCAACTCTTGAGCAACTTCTTGAGCAGTTTTTAGGGGATTGATGACATTGGAATCTGAGGCATAGAAATCAACTTTTGTCAGAATTCCAATGGCATTGATTGGGGTAGTATTCCCGACTAAAGACCCCTGCAATTGCTCTACTAAGTCAGCATCGAGTTGTCCTAAACTATGGCTAAAGAGATACATCACTGCATCGGCATTACTGGCCTGTTGTTGGGTGATCTCGGTGAGTTGCTCTCCGTGCATTTGGAGGAATTGTTTAGTATTTTCCGAGTCATCTTCATAGGTAGAATTTAACCCTGGAGTATCGATAATATTGAGAGTTTTTAGAATTTCATTGGCATGAAAAACCTCAATGTATTTGATACTTAAAAGATAGTCTTGATGTTTTTCGGGGCGCAGGGTAAGGGCAGCCAATTGAGAAAAAGATTTTTCTTCGGGGGGGTGTTGCTCATTTTTAAAATGAACCAGAAGACGAGATTTTTCGCCATACTTTAACCAGTTAACATTAAAGGTAGCTTCTACCGATCCCGTAGCTACAACTGCTTGCCCCAGTAAGGCGTTCATCAGGGTAGATTTCCCTGATTTAATCAAGCCAACAATCGCCACCCGCATCGGTTCTTGTAATCTTTGATGGCTTTGTTGCAGAAGTCGGCGAAAGGGTTTGAGAGGATAGAGATTGGCTGTGCGATCGAGGGCAAATTCAAACAATTCGTCGACTTCTTGTTTTAAGGGTTTCAGTATTTGTTCAACCATCTGCCCAGTCTCCATAATCAGCATGAGCATCCACGGTGACAGGTTCTTTGGGTGGGGATTTGAGGGATGTTTGCGGTTTGGCTTTCGGTTGACGATTTTCGCTTTGGGTAGTTACAGCGATCGCCAATTGTTCCACCTCTTGCTGCATCTGAATCAGTTTTTGTAAGGGGGCTTGTAGTTGATTAGCCCGTTGAGAACCTTGTTCTTGGGAGAGTTTGCGGGCTTGTTGAAGGGATTGTAGGGTTTTGTCATAGCTTTCTTTTTGCCGTTTAATTTGGCTGGTTAGTTCATCCCGCATAAATTTTTCGAGAGATTTAATCGATTGATTCAGGGTTTGCATACAGAGGCGTTGGCTATCTTCAAGGTATTGTCTGAGGATTTTCGAGATTTCTCGTTTAGCCAAGGTTTGATCCTGTTTGGGAATGTCCTTAATGCCTTCAATTACACCTTTAGTGCTTCCAGCCACAACGCCCAAGAGTCCGCCTAATTTCGCGCCAATAATTGCTCCCGGTATGAGTCCAACACCACCTGCGAACACTCCTACTACGCCACCTACCAATGCCCCTAGAAAACCGCCTAAAGATGCTCCTGCCCCTGTATTGAATGCACCGGTACGTCCGACATTGACAGCTTTTTCAACAACGCTAGTTTTTTTTATCTGAATTTCGTCTAAAGCAAAATGAGCGTGTTCTGGCTCTAAAGAACTTGCAGCAAAAGGATTAAAGTTAAGTCCGCTTCGTTCTTCTATTTCCCCGTATAGAGTAGCGGCTTTAGAGTTAAGTTTTTTGCTCAATTCTGTCATCATGGCATCGATATCAGATTCGAGTAAGGTAGGAATTTGTTGGGGATTATTTAAGAAAGCTGGATCGTCTAAATATTTGGTAGAGCGACGTTGAAGCTGAACAAATCCATTGTGGAATTCATTTTGAGCGTCAAGTCTGATTATCTCCAAGCCATCTCGTAAATGAGTCTGCCATTCAGCATTATTTTGCAGTAAATCTTGCAGTTGTTTTTGAATTTTCTTGATGTCTTGTTCCCACTGGTCTAATTCTTGTTGGCCACGTTGTTGATAGGATTGCCATTCTACTTCTAAAGGACGTTTGATTTGAGTCAAGGCTTTTCCTAATTCTGTTAAAGCTTTTAGCAGTAAGATTTGTCCCCGTTGTTCTTTCACTAATGACCAAATTTTTTCCTGTAGTTCTGGAAGATGACTTTGTTCTAAGTCCTCTTGATCTTTATATTTGAGATAGTCCTGTTTGGCTTTACTTGATACAGGAATGAGACTAATTTGCTCAGGGGAGAGATTTAAGCTGTTGAAAAGTTTTTCTCGATTGCTGTCGATGATTTTTTGATAATTAGTAATGACATCAATTTTTGTTAGCACAAAAATTATGTTTTGACAATGGGGAAGAATTCTTTCTTTAATAAAGTTTAAATCTTCCACTTTCAGAGGAGCTTGAATATCGCTAACAAAGAGAATGGCATCCGCATTAGGAATAAAGGAATAGGTGAGGGCAGTATGTTCAGCATTTAAACTGCCAGTTCCGGGAGTATCTACTAATACTAATCCATCTTTGAGATAGGGATTAGGAGATTCTATCATCAACAATTTAGCTTTTTTTTGATTGCTTTTATTCTTTTGTTCGGTGACGTATTCGGGAATCTCGAAACGGTTGATTTGTTTTGCCTGTCCTTGGCCGATATCTCCTAAGATAACCGTAATTTCTTCCTGTTCAGCATAGGCGATAGTGGAGACTAAATTGGTGGTGATTTTGACATCCACGGGAAAGAGATTAGTTTCATCAATAAAAGCATTGATTAGACTCGATTTTCCCTGTTTAAATTCTCCACAAACTACCACATAAATTTTTTCTTCTGCTAGGTGTTTTTGTGCTTCTTTGAGATGATTCTCTAGATTGGTGTCTTTTTGATTTTTAGCAATAGTAATCTCTTCTTCAAAGAGGCGTAGAATTTGCTGTTTTTGTTGTTGAAAAGTCGTCATAATTAATACTCTACTACAAGCTAGAAGCCTGTGCTACTGGGGTAAAAAACGCTGGAAAAATTTCTCTCCTAACACCCGATAATAGGGTTCTAGAGAAGGTTCAATTAACAGGCGCAAGTTCTGACTAAAATGCTGATTCCATTCTGGGGCAAAGGGATTATTTTGTGAGAGGCTGTCTAGCATTTCGTCATACATTCCTAAAAGTTCACGCCGTTTATCAAGATATTCTCCTCTGGTAATTTGAGCGATCGCTGGATGGGGAAATGTGCCAATTTGTCCTTCCCAATTCAAATTCGGTGCAGGATTACGAAAGCGTAAGTTAACGTATTCTACGGGAATTAAATTAGCCCAATTGAGTGTCAAAGTAGCAAAAGGAGGAAAAAGCAGGGTTTGACCTTTTTGGGGAGTACAACCATAGAAGGGTAGAGTAATATAAACTTTGCCATCTTTGCGTAGAGGAATTGGCCAACCGACGGCTGCTTCTAGGGGGATTAATTGACGAAAGAGGGGCATTTTGCGGACATTTTTTAACAAAAGTTCAGTTTTACCAAGTTGTGGCTGTTCTTCTGTCATAAGAGTAGAGGATTGAGATGTGGTGTTAGTTTGCATGATTAATTACCTTTGGTCGATTAGTTAGGTGCTAAGTCGATATTGTAGGAATTGTAATGATAAGTTCCGTCAGCGTTGTAGTAACCACTAAGTGACTGCTGATCTAAACCTAAAGCGGTTGTTTCACCTATGTTAGTAGTGCCATTAGTGGCTGTAGCTACCATAAAATTATTGCTGTCTTCCCAAGCATTGAGAAATTCATTGGCTGGAACCATTAAGCCTTGTCCGTTTTCTCGACCCGGATCATTGAGAATCACTAAAGGATTATTTGGATCGCTGGTATCAATACCAATAACTTGTACCGCATGATTTGCACCTTGCCCTGGCATTCCATAAGCATTAGCGATGAGATCATCTTCGTCAAGGCCTGTAGGATTACAGATTTCATCAGCATCCACCCCAACGATTACTTTTTCCCCTTGATCCAGTTTATTCGCAATATCTTCTAGGCTACATCCATAGCCTTTATCAACGGGAATACCGTGAGCTTCTAGTAAATTACCAGTACATTCTAAAGGTGTTCCTCCTCCGGGGGTGTACCAACCGTTATCAATAGCCTGCTGTCGTAGTTCATTTTCGTCAAAATCAATGCCTGTTAGTTCATCAAGGATGAATTCTTGGGAGACAACGGCACAGGTATCTTGGTATGTTTGTTGATGCCAATGTTCCATGTCATCGGTCGGATCACCGATGATGTTATCGTCGTTATAACCGACATTTTGAGCATCATAGGCAGTATCGGGAACGCCATCGCCATCGGTGTCTTGGAAATAGGCTTGTTCGTCTAAAATCCCATCGTTATCGAGATCGCTTTGTATCTCCCATGTGTCAGGAATGCCGTCACCATCTGTGTCAATTCCATGAATGACGCTGGTTTGATCTGCGATTCCATCGCCATCGAGATCGCTTTGCATTGTCCAAGTATCGGCAATTCCGTCGCCATCGGTGTCGTATCCTTGTCCAAAGGTTTCGTAACCCACATTCCGCACCCTAAGCTGTCACAGAGAGAAATTACGGAGAGAAAAAATCAAAGTGAGCATAAAAATAAACATAAGGAGCGAAAAAAGGCATTTGAGAAACAGTAAA
>JAADBR010000049.1 GCA_009995705.1 Microcystis aeruginosa W13-11 | reverse complement strand
AATCCGAAACTGGTTTGGAGAAATCATTAGTTATTTCGAGCAAAGGACAACGAATGGGGTGGTCGAGGGAATCAACAATAAACTTAAACTAATAAAACGGAGAGCCTATGGCTTGAGAAACTTTCGGAATTTTTGGGTTAGAAGTATGTTATCTTGGCATCTTGTCTGTTGATTTAGCATAAAGAGTAACGAAGAACCTAAAATACTTTTATTGCTTAAAGGGATTAATAATAGTTAATTTTTTATCAACAATTAAACCATCTTGCATATCTTCTGAATACAAAATATTTGCATCAGAAAATAAAGCGCAAGCAATCACTAAACTATCCCAAAATGATAGATGGTATTGAGTTCTCAGATTAGATGCAGATTCAAAAATATCAAGATTAAATGAGATAACTTGATATTTTCTATAAAAGGAAACAATTAATTTAAAAAGTTGTTCTTCATCAAGCTTATGCTTTTTAAGTAAATTACAAGAAACCTCGTTAATTATTTGGGTACTGATAATGATGGACTTTTCTTTAATTAATTGTTTTCCCAATATTCTTTTACTTTCTTCTTTTTTATCAGTGGAAAAAGCATAAAGCCAAATATTAGAATCAACAAAACAACTATGATTTTTAAGTTCTGTCATAAATTTTTTCTCGTTTCATAAATTCTAAATTATCAACCTCTATAGGATTTTCCAACAGGTATTCAATCATATCAATTTCAGGTTCACTTTGATTGAGTTGATTTTGAGCTTTAAATGCCGCAATAAGTACCTGTATCTGCTGAATTTGTTCAGGTTTAAGTCCAGTTACATTAATGTTTTTAATCATGGCTACCTTGGAATGATTTTTACTTTAATTATACTAATTACACGCTCTCACAATAATACTCTTCCTTTTTTACATCTTTGACTAAAATTATCGGTGTTTATGAAGAGTTATTATAGGCCTAGCCTTTGAATTATAACAAAGAGAAGCAAACGCGATCGCTTACGTCCCCAATTCATCCTCATCAAAGTTTACTGATTCAATAACCGAGAAATCACCTGTTTTAAGCTAAATCCCCGGCTCTTCTCGACTTTGTGTGATAATTTTTGCTTATGGAATCGTGAAATGCTTATTGGGTAACACTTTTAGGACTATTTTGTCGAAGAAACTATCAGTATAGACCTCGTTTCCACACAGAAACCAGAAGAGCCAATCCCCCTGCAAGGAGAAGTAAACCAACCACGTTATCGCCTTCGGGGACAGACTGCGGTGGCTCTTGTGCAGCTTGAAACAAATAAGCCGCACCTGCATTAAAAGCTTGCAGTCAAATCGGAATAATAACAAATCGGTTTTTAATATAGCGGTGTGCAGTCGTATGAGGTACAGTGTCACGAGCTATAAACCATGCTAGGCAAAGCTTGGTTTGTATCTCACTCAAGCGCTTACCGCTATAGTATCATTAACTGCCAATCAAACTTTAAAAACCCAGTTATGGAATCTTTCTCCCTGTCCCAGCGCTCCCCGCTTCGACAAGGACACAAGTTACTTTGTGTCCTTTTTCAGGCTCAAAATCAGAAATTAGGCCAATCCGACTAATTTAGCGCTGTATTCCCACATTTTTTCGCCTCTTTCCTCGTCGCGAGCTTGGGGAGAAACCCTTTGAACAAAGGATTTACCCTCTTTTTTCTGACGGTTGCCCCAACTCCAGTAAGCGCCGGATTGACGGTATTCGGGGTCAGCCACCACCAGGGCGACTCTTTCCCCGGCTAATTCTTGGGAAACATAGCCACCGGTGATATTTTTCTGGAACCAGGGGAAAAACTGCTGGAAAAAGGGGTAATGATTCCGGAAAAGGGGTGTATCGGCCACACAACCCGGATAGAGGGAAGTAAAAGTAATTCCAGTGGATTTGTGATAGCGTTTGTGCAGTTCCCGCATGGTGAGAACATTACACACCTTACTATCTTTGTAGGCTTTGACCGATTCAAATTTTTTGCCGTCGGCCATAGTAATCGGCTCTTTGAAACCCTTGACAAACCCGTCCAAATCGCCCAAATCGGGACGAGGAGGAATTTTACCGCCTAATTCATCGGGATTATGGGTGACAGTGCCGAGAATGACTAAACGCCGGTCGGGAGAGGGGGAATTTTTTAGGTCTTCCAAGAGCAAATTTGAGAGCAGGAAATGACCTAAATGATTGGTGGCCATGCTCAATTCATAACCGTCGGGACTTCTTAAGGGTTCTTTGAGCAAAGGCAGATAGATAGCGGCATTGCAGACTAAAGCGGTTAGAGGTCTGCCCAAGGCCCGGAAATTTTTAACGAAGCGGCGGACGCTATCGAGGGAACCGAGGTCGATAAATTCAATACAGTAGTTATCCCGGGGAATGTTTAATTCCTTGGCCGCCTGTTCCATTTTCGGGATATCCCGACAGGCCATAACCACAAACCAACCTCTTTGAGCAAGGGATTTAGCGGCGTAGAGACCGACTCCAGAAGTTGTCCCAGTAATGATCACCGTGGGTTTTTGATCTTGTACCATTGTTTGATAGTTTTCGTTAATCGCTCTGGTCTAGGGAATATCCAAGGGATTCCAATCATAAATTTTATGGTTATCTTACCTGACACCAGGCTTCCCTTTACATAACTTCAAGTTTTCGTGAGTGTTCACTTATCAGTGATCAGTTATCAGATTTAAGTTTTAAGTTTACCGATCTCCCTACCACTCTACACCCTACACCCCACACCCCAATCCCCAATTAACGAATCGGTCTAGCTAAATCACCGATTTTAAAACCATTACCGGTAATGATGCGACCGACGCTAGATTGACCATCAGCTTCGACAATTTCGAGAGTGCCAATCGGTTGAGTAATCTGACGGATAACCTTACCCGTTTGCGGATCCTTGACCGTTTGGGTCGTCCTTTCGATGGAAATGCGTAAACCAACACGATAACCTTCTCCCGTACCTTTATTGAGAATTACCTGATTTCCCGCCACGGCAGCCACTAAAGCGGTGACAGTGGGGAGCGAGCGCGGTGTAGCGGCGATTTGTTCGGCTTTATCATTGAGATTACCCACCACCTGCGCTTACCGCCTTATCGGTGGCAATACTGAGTAATTTCCCTTCGTTGGAGGTTTGGGAACCACCCCCAACCCCTAAAACCACGGTTGAACCATCGGATTGATTGGCAGTACCATCTCCCTGAGCGGTGGTAATAATTTCGGCCGTGGTGGTATTAATTGCCCGGACATTTAACTTGACAAAAGCATCGGTTTCTGTCTTGGCAGTGCTAAAAATAATAAACGAGCCACCGGATTGTTTTTTTTGTAAATCGAATTGGGTAATCGAACCGATAATCACCACATCTACCCCCAAAATTTGCCCGATTTGAGCAGCGGTAGCGGCATCTACCCGTCCCGAAGCCCCAAAATTTTGTTCTCTGAGGACGGTATCAATGCGACTGCGCTCAATGACTGTATAGCGACCACTTTCCACCAATTTATTGACGAGAATATCACTGACACCACTGGCCCCACCATTGAGAAATGTTAACCACTGGGAATTACTGAGACCGCTATAATCGAAGTCTAAAACCGCTACCCGCACCTTTTCGCTTTTTTGGGCTAAGAGTAATGGTAAATTGTTAGAGGTAGCTTGGGAGAAAGCTGGTGCGTTGAAGCTAAAACCCAAACTAGAAGCGACTCCCACAAGGGTGATTAGGGCAGAAAAACCACGGATACTATCTCGATCGAACATCATAAGGGATTCTCCAGTCAAATAGAATATAGATCATAATCATCTCAGAATTACTCTAACTATCGAGAGCGAGAATTTTGAATGGCAGTAATTAGACCTCTGACTTCCTCGGTTCCCTCGGAAGCTTCAAAACTCGTGGGAAATTTACCCTTAGCCATCATCCGCAATCCCAAGGGAGCAATACTTAATAAACCCCGTAAATCGCGCCAATAATTGCCCACCACATAGAGTCCGAATTTGCGTTCATCAACCCATCCCCCTGCTTTGACTAATTCCACTAAAACTTTCCGGTGACGAATGGGACGACTACTATCGTCCGACTTGCGAGCGAGTATTTCCTGTTTAATTTTACCGATTTGATCCATGGGGGCCACTTCCATGGGACAAACCGCATTACAGAAATAGCAGCGCGTACACCCCCAAACCCCTGCGGTGCCTTGGTTATAAAGTTCTAGGCGACTTTCCTGATTACCATCGCGGGAATCTGCTAGGGTGCGCTGCGCTTTTGCTAAAGCGTGGGGACCGACAAAATCGGGATTGACTTGCTTGGCATTACATTCCGAATAACAGGCGCCGCACATAATGCAGTTACCCATCTGATTGAGATTGGCTCTTTCTTCTGGAGTTTGCAGAAATTCTCGTTCGGGAATGGTGCGTGCTTGACTACTAATATAAGGTTCAACCTTTTCTAAATCGTCCCAAAACGGTTGCATATTGACGATTAAATCCCGGATAATTGGTAAATTACCCAGGGGTGCGATCGTGATTTCGGGAATTTCTCCAGCATCTTTTTGGCTACAATGGTTTAATTCACTGGCGATATTTTGTTGACAAGCCAAGGACGAACGACCGTTAATTTTCATCCCACAGCTGCCACAAATTGTATTGCGGCAATTTTTACGAAAGGCCAAAGTTCCATCAAGTTCCCATTTGATGCGATTAAGGCAGTCGAGAATTGTATTTCCCGCCTCCACCTCTAGGGTAAAATTTTCTAGGTAGGGGGTGTCGTTGGGTCGTTGACGCAGAATTTTAAAAGAAACTTCCATACTCGGCACGGGGATGAGGGACTCCTAATACTCAGGATAATCGATGTTAACGGGCCAAGGGGGAGCTAGTAATGGTAATTAATCCTTAAGATTTTCCCCGGTCGGTTGAGCCAAGGGGTGGGTATCTAGGCCTAATGATAGATGGGGAAGTTAATCGAAAACAGTTTAATCCCCCCGGATTTACTGCTCTGGGTCATTAGTTTTTTGCCAACTCCAACCACAAGTATAGTTTCTCAATTTCTTGCTAGGTATAGCTTGAGCGGTTTTATGTCCTCACTTTCTCCCCCCTGTTTTCCTTGCACCCGACCAAAAATTGCCAGAGTCTTGTCCAAAAATTTCCTCTCCTCCACAAGGTTTACACTTACTACCTAGTCCGGGGTCTTCTTAGCACGATTGTCATCACCGAACCATCAGTTTTAAAAAATTTATTATTCCCCTCTAGACATTTTTGGCAAGATTTTTGGTATGATCAATTTGTCAGTGTAAACTTAATTGACAGTCAGTCAAAAATCAAGGGACATTAAAAAGTACCATGAGTGATATCTCTCCTACTCCCCTAACCGGGAAAGCTCTACTTCAAAAAGTCAAAGAGTTATCCCACTTACCCCGTCGTGAAACGGCAAAACGTTGTGGTTACTACTCTCAAAGTAAGGATGGCCAAGTTCGGGTCAATTTAACCGACTTTTACGATGCTGTTTTGGGTGCAAAAGGGGTTCCTCTCGATCCCGAAGGCACTAAAGATGGCCGCGGCCGCGAACCCACTTTCCGGGTTAGTGTCCATAAAAATGGTCAAATCGTCATCGGTTCCACCTATACCGAACAAATGAACTTGCAGCCCGGCGATGAGTTTGAAATCAAACTTGGCTACAAGCACATCCACCTCAAACAAACGGAATCAGAAGAACCGGTAGAAGCTTAAATAGGTTACGGAGTAGGGATAAGGACAAAAAAAATCGGCAGTCAAAAGGGCTAGTTTTGACAAGACCGACTAAAAAGACAATATAGATTCTTATCCCTAATTCTAACCCCTGACCGCCTCTTTCATCAACTTGAGGGGTTTCCTTAAGCACTTTTTCTTCTTTTTCGCAACCCCCTAGGGATGGATTTTTGTTGGAGCTAGGCTTTCCCAGAGCAAAGTTCCACAGTTATCCTATGCCTAGAGGGGTTGTTGTTTTATGGGTGTTAGGGATAGGGAAATTTCAACTAATACCCCAAAACCCTACACCCCCACTTCCCTAACACCTAATTGACAATGAACATGGCTGCCTTAATAAAAATTATTATTTTCCTGTTAGCCTGGTTAATTCTCTGGCTGCCGATTGCCATTGGTTTAGGGAGTCGTTTGGGATGGCAACCGCTGCAAGGGACAAAACCTGAGCAGAAATTGCCCCTAGTGGCCTCTCTTTACGTTTTGGCTCCCTTAGTTATCTGGGGATTATTGAAGATAGAGGGGAGCAGCCTCCATAATTACGGATTAATTTGGTCATTTTCCCTATTTATCTCCCTAACTAAAGGATTAATCTTGGCAGTGGTGGGATTAGGGATAATTTTTTTCCTAGAGGGGATTTTGACCTGGGTACATTGGCAGCCCAAAAACCTAACTCGTGCTTTTGCCTTGAGTTTACCCCTGTTGATAGTGGCCCTCTGGGTGGGTATTACCGAGGAATTAATCTTTAGAGGCATCTTTTTGAGTCAATTAAGCCAAGAATACGGTTTTTGGGTGGCGGGAGCCATTTCTAGCCTAATTTTTGCCCTGCTACATCTGCTTTGGGAACGTCAGCAAACGCTGCCGCAACTACCCGGTTTATGTCTGATGGGAATGGTTCTGGTCTGGGCGCGGGCGATCGATCATGGTAGTTTAGGATTAGCTTGGGGACTTCATAGCGGTTGGGTGTGGGGATTAGCCTTGCTAGACAGTGCCGAATTAATGTCTTACAGCGATTCTGGGTTAGTTTGGGTTAAAGGTATATATAACCAACCTTTAGCAGGTTTAGCGGGTATTCTTTGCCTCTTGGGGACAGCTTGGGGGTTAAACTTGTTTCAGTAGCCAAAAGCCAGTAAAAGTGCGGCCTGAATCATCCGGTTGTATGAGAAGAAAGTGCAAACCTTGGCTTTCCTGTTTGGTTGCCTGATAAACATTGGCTGCTGGGGCCACCTCTTCATCTTCGTAGGTCAGAAAAATCCAACGTTCATTTAGACCCGATTCCAAAACTAAACCGCCCGATCGCCCCCTTTCTGTGGGAATATGATCGATGAATACTGGGTTAATTTCCTCTAACCAACGAGCGATGGCAAGAGATTTTTTACCACCGGTAATAACCACACCGGGGATCATGAGAGTGGAGGCTAAACCTAATTTTAAGGGAGAAAATGCCTCTGGTAGGGAAAGAATCGGTATTCTGCGATCACCAAAAAAGTTAACTAAATCAACGGTGGGAAAGCGAGCAAAACGCCACTCTTGACCTAAAAATTGGTCTGGTAGGGGTTGCGGTGGAGGAGAGTCGATATTGATGGGGATTTGCCGTAATTCTAGCTGTTTTTTCAGAGCGTTAACGTGACGGGTTAACTCGATTTTGATCTGTAAATTTTGACCAGCGAGGAGAAATAAATTGGCGCACTGGGGGCGAAAAACTTGGATAATTTCTGGGGAGGAGACTTGACAAGCTTGCTGTAACTGTTGGGTTAACCAGTCGCTATTAGCTTGGGATTGGGGACAGGAATTTTCATAGATAAGATGACCGAGAGGATCGAAAATTAACAATTGCCAGACTGGGCCAAGAGGTGAAGAAGATGAAGATTTATAAAAATCCGCTTGCCAAATAGTCATAATTTAGTCAAAAGCCACCAGTAAAAAGTCAAAAAATGGTCAGGAGTAGAGGTCAATTAAAAATTTTACCTTACCAAGACCTTAAAAATCTAGGAGCGAGACAAAAAAGGCTATATACTAGGGAAAGCTATAGCAAAACATATCGAGACAATGGAAGAAAATTGGCTAGAAATTGGGACAATAGTAGCACCCCAGGGACTGGAGGGAGAATTGCGAGTTTTATCGGTATCAGATTTTCCCGAACGTTTTCAGAAGCGAGGGATTAGGGGAATACAAGAGACCCAGGGGGGAGAAATCCAAGAAATTACGCTGCTCAGGGGACGTGAGCTACCGGGCAAAAATGTTTATATTATCAAGTTAGATGGGGTTGAAAATCGGGAACAGGCCGAAGCTTTGCGCGGATATAAATTATGGGCGAATAAACTAGAAAAACCTCGCCTAAAAGCGGATGAGTATCATGTTAGTGAGCTAGTAAACTTGGAGGTTTATCATCACCTGACAGGAGAAAAAATCGGGGTTGTAGTAGATATTTTGTGGGCGGGTAATGACATTTTAGCAGTGCAACTAGAAGCCAATCTCGCCTCTGTCAAGAAAAAAAGTCTATCCCCCGACTCAAAAGCCACGGTTCTGGTTCCCTTTGTCAAAGAAATTGTTCCACTGGTGGATCTGAAAGCGGCACGCATCGAGATTGCGCCACCCCCGGGGTTATTAGAGATCAATTTGTCATAGACTTATTACTGAACTTCCCCCATACATATCTACTACAATAGCCGAAAATCTTTATCCATCAATGGATACACCCATCAACTTTTCTTGATGGAGCCATGGAATTTGTAACATCTATTAATGGACAAAAATTCTCTCCATTTGCTACAATGGCGGTCATGCATATAGAAAAGGTTCCTAACCGTAATTACCCTCCCGCTGTTCTTCGACCAGATTCCTATCAAGAAGGAGATCAAGTCAAAAAAAGAACCTTGGCCAACGGCTCGGCTGATCTCGCCGAACGCCCTCTCAAAATTACCCGATGATATTATCGACAATAGACATCTTCAAAAATTATAACCCAATCACAGCTTGCTTTTAGCTTGTGTACTAACTGAGTATTTCTAGGGCTGAAATGTATATCTATCGTTGCTAATTCAATTGCACTGAAAAAATATGAGACAATTAAAATCATTTTTACTTGGTTAGATTCCTTAGCTAGAAAAACTTTTAGTCTTAAGATAATATTATGGATAGGTCTAATCTGAAACTAGCTCTCAAAGGGGCAAGCCTGTCAATTAGTGAAGACATTACCGCTGATTTTAAAGTAATGAGAAGTCTTCGTTTGTGCTATAATTTAGATGACTTAATTTCTCGTTCCACTAAAGTTAAAGCCAAAACCTATAAATGCCATCATAACACCTGTAATCGACTAATATTAAGCATTAGAAACCTAGTTGATGAACTACATCACAAAGTAGCTAGATTCTTAGTAGAAAACTTCGATGGGATTTTATTGCCGACATTTGAAGTATCAGAAATGGTCTTAAGGTCTGGAAGAAAAATCCAATCAAAGTCTGTTAGACAGATTTTAACTTGGTCACAGTATCGGTTTAAAATATTCTTAAAATCTAGGGCATTTGAGTACGGAAAAACCGTTATAAATTGTTGTGAAGCTCATAGGTCAAAGACAGTTAGCCGGACTGGTGAATTAATCGATAATTTGGGTGGAAAAAAAGTAGTTAAATCAGAAATTGATGGGCGACAAATGGACAGGTATCCTAATGGAGTACGGGGGTTCTTCCTTTTTGCTCTGGTAGATACACCCTCGTTCAAAGACTCTTTGAGCGTGCATTGTTAACCCACTAATAGAAATGTTAAGCTGTTCCTAATTCAAATTGCTTGTTGAGATGAGGCAAGAGGCAACAGTCAAGGGATTGGGGGAAATTTGGCTAATCCAAGAATAAGCGATTAAAATACGTCTTAGCTTAATGAATGTCAGCAAAAAAGTATCGGTATAAACAGAAATTATGTATAGTCTTGACGTTAATTTTCTTAAAGATCGCCATCTTAACCAAACAGCCTCTAACTTCGAGGTTTCCACCGCTATTGACCTGAGTAAACAAATACCCCTGTTCATCGGTGTGGGAGTTGGGGCCGGATTATTGGCACTGACGGGATTACTCGGTTTAGCCGTCGGTTGGAAAACCGGCGAAGCTCAGGCCAAAATTCAGCAATTGGACGGGGAATTTGGTCAAGTACAAGTCCAAAGTAAAAAACTAGAAGACATCAGAGGGGAACTAAAGGCGGTAGAAGCAGAAAATAAAGCTCTGGTGGGTGTATTCAATCAGATTAGGCCTTGGTCAGCCATTCTCCAAGAAATTCGCCAACAAACTCCTCCTGGTGTGCAGTTAAATAGTGTGCAACAGGTGGAGGTTCCCGCGAACCCCAATCAAGGGCAACCCAATCCGGCTACTCGCTTAAAAATCAGTGGTTTTGCCAGTAATTACGAAGCAGTCAATGATTATCTCTTAACCCTACAAGCTTCTCCTTTTTTGCAGGGTAAGCAAACGGTGATCGAAAGTGCTGCCCTGGCCGATTTACCCGTAGAGGTGGACAATCAGTATAAAAATATTAATATTACTTTCCCCCAAGTGGTTCAATTTGTGATCACCGCCCAATTAAGTGATACTCCCACCACTCAACAACTGCCCAATCTGGTCAGGAATGGAGCGATCGGAGTTATCACTAGGATTAATACTCTCAAACGCCAAGGAGCCATTCAACCATGACCTTTAACGAAGAATTTGAGAAGCTGAAATTAGAAGAATTTCAGGAGTATCCTATCGCTTTCGGGATAAATTTTACTCCCCGTAATAGTGGCATCGCTGCCGCTATGCTAGGTTTACTTGGCTCCCTCTATCTGCTTTTAAACTGGGTGATGCCCGCTTATGATACCTTGCAGCAACTGCAAACCGATGCCGCCGACAAACAACAACTGCTAGATCAACAAAAAAGCCGTCTCGAATTTTCAGAATTCCAGAAAATCGAGAGTCAGTTACAACAACAAAAAGCTATTAAACAGCAAATACTCTCGCTTTTTGCTAGAGAAAGGGACTTAAGCACTATTCTCTTAGATGTTAGTAATATCTTTAAGTCTGGCGATGTTAAGCTGGTTAGTTTTCAACCCCAAGGACTAGAACCGGTGGTAGTCTCCGATGGTTCCCTTGGTAGTGAGGTTAATAATAAGCTCAAACGTCAAACTTTTAACGTCAAGATCCAAGGAAACTATGTTAACACTCAAGAGGTTATTCGGGATTTAGAAAGATTACAGCCGCTCATTTTGCTCAACAGTCTCAATACCCAGATGGAAAAGCAAGGATCGACGTTTAAAGTAGTTAGTACTGGCAACAATAAGGCCACTATCGTTCCCCAAGGCGATCGACCCGTGACCACGACTTTTATTCTCGATGTGATTATTCCTCTCAGTGCCGCCGAATTAGCCAAGTTAGCACCACCCCCACCTCCTGAAGGTCAACCCCCCGCCAGTCCGGGCCAATAATAGTCTTCAATCCGGTGTGAGTATTGCGTTTTTTGTCCGTTGAATCCCGTGATCGTTGAGGAGTGAAGTTAAAGTGAATCCGTCCCGTTATGCCCTATTTATCCCCCCAATGGCCTCGTTTTTATTGATCGCTCCCCTGAGCGTCTTGGCCGAAACCCCCATTTCCTTCCATAATTTAGAGTTAAAATCTTCTACATCAAAAATTGAATTTTCGCAAGAGTTTAGTCAAGAAAATTTACAAAAATCGCTAAATCAGCTTGTCCCTTCCAGCGCGGCCGTAGAAAAGGAAATCAGCGATCGCATTTTAGCCAGTGAAAAACTGCTCGCCCAAAGTGCGCCCCTTGTCCCCAATCCGGAAATTATCATTCAAGGCATACCTCAAGCCCCCGGCGCTCCTACCCTACCCCGGGCCGTCGCCCCACCAGTGGGAGATATTGCCATCTCTAACATCGATGCTAGTGCCGAAAAGATCAAATTTGATCGCAATATCAACGTACCTCGTGTTTTACTGCGGGAAGCTTCCGCTAGAGAAGTGTTAATGACCCTGGCTAACATTGCTGGTTATAACGTCGTTTTCACCAGCGCCCAAGGAGAAGCTAACGCCGCTTCTCAGACAGTTTCCTTGGAATTTACTAACGAATCGGTGGAAAACATTTTTAACGCCGTGTTGTTAGTTTCCGGACTCCAGGCCAACCGTCAGGGTAAAACCATCTTTGTCGGGGCGCAATTACCCCAGGGCGCTCGTAACCTGATTAGCCGTACCCTGCGCCTCAACCAAGTTAAAGCCGTCGCCGCCGCCACTTTCCTCGCCAGCCAAGGGGCAGAATACCAGCGTTTAGTTACCAAAACCGAGGATATCGTCGATCCCCTCACCCAACGGGTAATCGGTCGCAGGGATGTTCCTCCCACCCTAGAGCCACTGAAACCCCAAAACACAGAAGGCTCAAAAGCTGCCCTACTTTTAACTGGTTTAAGAATTGCCGCCGACGAGCGCCTTAATTCTATCAATTTAATCGGCGAACCCCGACAAGTCCAGATCGCCACCTCTTTATTAACCCAACTGGATGCCCGTCGCCGTCAGGTGGTGGTTAACGTCAAAGTTATCGATGTCGACCTGAGCAATTTGGACGAATTTAACAGTAGTTTTTCTTTCGGTTTTAACGATGGTTTCTTCGTTCAAGATAACGGGGCGGCGGTGCTGAACTTTGGCAATATCAACCCACCCAGTAGTGGGACTGTATCCCAACCGGGGGCTTTTGCACAGCCAGTTGTGCCTATTAGGAATATCATATCGGGTACGGGGACAGCAGAAATTCAACCTTTTCTTGACATTCAGAATGCACCCTTTAGCAATATTGTCCAAGGTTTTAATCAATTTAGCCAAAGTATAAGTCCTTACACCCGCCCCAGCTTTGGCCGCTTTAATAACCCTTTTCAGCCCGGATTGAGTGAATTTACACCAGGCGAGCCAGCCACGTTCAATCCCATCACCGGAGTCACTACACCTGGTAAACCAGATGTCTTCACCTACAAACCTCCGACCCTATTCCAATATCCCCAAAAATTCCTGATGACCCTGCAAGCATCGATTCAGACAAGACGAGCTAAGATTCTCACCGATCCCTCCCTGGTGGTGCAGGAAGGTCAACAGGCCACCGTGAAGCTGACCCAGCAAGTGCTAGTCAGTGTTAAAACAGAGGTTGATCCCGATAGCGGTGTGAGAACTACAACTCCTGAGTTTGGTGATGCTGGACTGACCTTAACCGTCGATGTGAATCAAATTGACGATAATGGTTACATCAGTTTAAATGTCGCCCCTAAAATTGCCGAACCCGGGCCCCCGATTGAATTTGATAGCGGTGGTCTCACAGTCAACACATTGACTCCTTTGTTTTCCAGGGAATTATTATCGGGTTTAATTCGTCTCCGGGATGGACAGAGTTTAATTCTTTCCGGGATTATCCAAGAGCGCCAACAGAGTTCTGAGAAAAAAGTGCCGATTTTAGGCGACATTCCCATTTTAGGGGCTTTATTCCGCAGTCGTAGCAATACCACCAATCGCTCGGAGGTGATTATTCTCCTCACTCCCAAAATCATCGAAGATACGGCCACCTCTACCCTCGGTATCAACTATCAACCGGGCCAAGATGCGGCGGAAATGCTTCAGCGTCAAGGTTTTCCTGTACAACCGCGACAGTAATCAGCTTTTTCTCAGTTATCAGTAATCAGTTATCATACTAAATCTGGTTATTAAAGACTGATTATTTATTCCCCTTTTTGCCTTTTGCATGGGCAAAAAACGGGTTTCTCCTAGAAACCCGTTTTCTGTGCATTACTCAACGGATTTAGTATCAGTAATCAGCTTCTGAAGCTTTTGCCTCTTGCATGAGTGCCTCTCCTGATAACTAGCCCATACTCAACGGATTTAGTATAATAATAAGATGGAGCCGAATTCGCCAGTCTAAATATTCCTTTATCAGTTAAAAAAACGAATAGCAACAGTCAGCTATTTTAGGATTTACTAACCGCCGATTCCAGCATAGTAATTGTTCCCCGATTAGCATTAAATTCTACTGCAATACCGATGGGAATAGTTTCAATAATTTCTAAATGTCCGATAGTTAATCCTAGACAAGCGGGAATTTTTAAGGGTTGGATATATTCTTGGATCACTTCTTCTAACGTCAAAGAACCATAGTCACTATCGGCACTACAATTGCTGCATTGGCCGAAGATAAACCCTGCTAAATTATCGAAAATTCCCGCTAATTTTAATTGATTTAACAGGCGATCAATTTCATAAACATCTTCACCAATATCTTCTAAAAATAGAATAGCTCCGGTAAAATCTGGTAGATAGGGAGAGCCAACTATTGAGGCTAAAGTGGTTAAGTTACCCCCAATTAATTTACCTTTTGCTTGACCTTTAGTAATAGTCTGGATGCGGTTTTTTACCTGCATTAAACGATTAGCATCATCGGGATCGGGAAGATTTCTAAAAGTTAACTTTTCCCCAGAAAATAAAACCTGTCGAAAGCTTTCAGTTTGAGCAGTGCGCCAACTAGAAAAGCCATTGGGAGCATGGAAAGTAACTAAACCAGTTTTGGCATAAATAGCCAATAATAAAGAAGTTATATCACTAAAACCACAGATAATTTTCGGATGACGACGAATTAAATCATAGTCCAGATAAGGTAATAAACGAGCGCTGCCCCAACCGCCGCGAATTGGTAAAATTAGGGCAATAGTATCATCGGCAAAAAATTGATTTATATCCGACGCTCGCTCCCTATCTTTACCGGCTAAGTAACCATAACGATTTAAAGCGTATTGACCAACTTTTGGGACTAATTTTAGGGCTTTAACTGCTTCAATAACTATATTCAAATCATCTTTTTTAAAAGTTGCCCCCGCCGGACTAATAATACCCACTCCATCGCCAGGTTGTAGATTTGGCGGTTTAATTAGAGGAAAATTACTGCTCACAACTTTTCTGGGAATTAGGGAAAAACTAACAGCAGTTAGGGCAGTAGTAGTGAGAAATTGACGGCGCTTCATTCTGATAGTTTTTTAGAGAAATTGCAAGGGAAATAAGAATTTAAGTAGGTAGGCGTTAAAAATTATCAGATGCCCCCCTTATTAAGGGGGGACTAAGGGGGGATCCGCACCCCCCTTATTAAGGGGGGACTAAGGGGGGACTAAGGGGGGATCGAACCTACAAATCCATTTTTAATTTAATTATAACCAGCTACTTAGGGATTACTGCTCAGAAAAAAAGTTTTCACAATTGCGCCAGCTAAGAGGACAATTAATGCCCAAGCCTGATATTTTTGGTTTACTTGTAATGAGTTTAGTCGATTTTCTATTCCCTCAACTTTTCCCGTTAACACCGCTTGTCCTACCTTTAAATCCGTCACATCTTTTTGTAACGAATCAATTTTTCCCCCCATCCGCGTCAAGATAGTTTCTAGGGAATAAGTAACCGTTTCCTGAGATTGATTCATTTGTTCAAGACCTTTCAGTTAATTGTTGCCCTAGAAAAGCCATTATGATTCCGATTTTGCCATATCGCGAATGATATCGCCGCGAGTGATAATACCGATTACTTTGTGGGTTTCTTCCTCAATTACCGGTAAACGGCGCACATGACGATCATACATTAACGAGGCCGCTTCTTTCAAAGAGCGATCGCCTGTGATACTAATAGGTTTATCGGTCATTACTTCTCCCACGGTTTGACCGAGAGCTTTATGGAGCAATTTCTCGTGACGGCTAGGATTTTGTAGATAGATGACGCTATCGAGGAGCATAATGTAAGGAGGAGCTTCTACTCCCGTTTCTTGCCACATAAGGTCTGTTTCGGAAATAACGCCAATCAGTCGTATATTGTCATCCACCACGGGTAAACCACTAAACCGCTTTTCGGCCAAAATCTTCACTGCTTCGGACAGAGAAGTGTTAGCGGTGACGGTGATGGGATTGGGAGTCATGATATCGGCAACTGTTTTCGTCATCTTAGCGACCTGCGATAATAATGCTTTCTCTTCCCATCTTATCATTAGGGTAATCAGTCGCCGCTTAATTATGACTGTTCTTCAATCTTCGGCTGAGAAAATGGTATAAGATAAAAAGGAAATGGGATATTAATTTAGTTAGTTGACAAGCAAAAAGAAAAATGATCGCTCAAACTCAATACCCAGAAAGAATGACCCCGGAAGAGTATCTAGAATGGGAAGCTACACAGGAATGTCGCCATGAATATATTAATGGGGAAATTATCGCCATGACTGGGGGTAGTCTGCCCCATAATGATATTACCTTGAATTTTTATACTGCTTTAAGATTTCATCTCCGTCCGCGAGGCTGTCGAGTCAATGTATCTGATGTGAAAGTACAAGCTAATAATAGTCGTTATTTTTATCCCGATTTGGTGATTAGTTGCGATTTTAGGGATAGAGAATCTCGTAATTTTATTCAACATCCACAAGTTATTATTGAAGTGCTTTCCCCCAGCACAGGAAACTATGATCGCACTAAAAAGTTACAATATTATCGTCAGATTTCTAGTTTACAAGAATACGTTTTAGTCGATGCCGAATCGATTAGTGTTGAGGTTTATCGTCGCGGTGAAGATAAAATTTGGTTTTACTGCGCTTATAGTCAGGGGGAAGAAATTATTCTATCTAGTCTCGATTTTCACTGTGCGATCGAGTTAATCTATGAAGGGATAAGTTTCAATTAAAGAAAGTTTACAAACCGGTCAAACATTCCTAGACTTAAAATAAATACGTCCCGATTGTTTCGATAAATTCTATGTTACCGCCCCTATTAGTTCTTGATCCCTTGTTAGAAAGCTGGTTACGAGAAGATCTCGGTAGAGGCGATCGCACCACCCAAGCAATTTTCTTCGGTCATGCTAAAATTGGTCAAGCTAGTTGGATTGCCAAGGAAGCGGGAGTTATTGCCGGTTTACCCGTAGCTGAACGAGTTTTTCAACTGCTTAACCCCACTATTCACTTTACCCCCACCGTTGCTGAGGGGGAATTCTGTGCTAAGTCTAAGGTTATTGCCGAAATAGAAGGTTCCTTCGATGCGCTGTTAATCGGGGAAAGAGTCGCTTTAAATCTTGCCATGCGCTTGAGTGGAATCGCTAGTGCCACTCGTCAGTATGTGGAGAAAATTGCCGATTTATCGACAAGATTGGTGGATACTCGCAAAACTACCCCCGGATTGCGAATTTTAGAAAAATATGCCTCCGGTATCGGTGGTGCGATTAACCATCGTTTGGGGTTAGATGATGCAATTATGATTAAAGATAATCATATTCAAGCAGCCGGCAGCATTGAGGAAGCAGTGCTTCGTGTACGGCAAAATATGCCCTATCCTCTCACAATTGAGGTGGAAACCAGTCAATTAGAAGAAGTGAATCAAGCTCTGCAGCAGGAGGTAGAGATCATTATGTTAGATAATATGGATTTAGAGATGATGCAAACTGCTGTGGAAATGATCCGCAATTTTAATAGTAAAACCAAAATAGAAGCATCGGGAAATATTACCCTCGATCGCATTCGCAACGTGGCCGAAACAGGAGTAGATTATATTTCCACTAGCGCCCCAATTACCCGTTCTACTTGGTTAGATATCAGTATGAGAATTGATTAAAAGGCCATATCAGTTATCAGTGAACTTAAAACGGTTCTTCGGTTTGTGTTATGCAATAGACGGGGGTTATAAGGGATGAAACCCTTATAGAGAGATATCTTAGGCAATTTTTGTCAATTGTTTTTGATCTAGAACGAACTAATCAATTAAGTCTCTTGCCAAATAAGGATTTGGTTGATTTATGCCCCCCGATCAAACCATATCAAGTAATAAATAACCCTTAAAACTCAAATCTGATCAGTGATCACTGAGTCCTATCTATTCTAACCTCGATCGCATCGCCAATATTTAGGTGTAATTGCTTTTGGGCGCTACCACTATTGACGGCAATTTCTAACCCCCCGTGACTACCGATAAAAGCGACTATTTCCCCCGAAGGAACATCACTGTAGGTGTTTTTTGCGGGGATAATTTTTGGACCCAACTGCACTGACCAATTTTTTCCCTCTAGGAGATAATCGGGAATATTGCTGATTAAATTGCCAAAAATGTCGATATATTGAATTTGACCCCTAATTTTATCTTCCTCGATTTGCGGAACAGCGATCGCTAACTGTTGCAAGCTATCGGGATCAATAATCTCACCTAACATTTCTAGGGGTACTCCCCGGGCCAAATAAGCGGCCACAGCAGCAAAAATATCACGACCGTGAAAAGTAGTGCTAGGGTTAGGAGTGCGCCAATAGAAAAAATTATTGAGATTAACGGCAGATATAGCGGGAGATTGGCTTAAAATGCCACTAAATAAACCATTATCTGGCCCGACTAAATAACCACCAGCAAAACGAATCCCTACCCCGCGTCTTTTGCTTCCCACCCCCGGATCTATAACTGCCAGATGAATAGTGCCTTGGGGAAAATATTGATAGGCATTGAGGAGGATAAAACGAGCAGTGTAAAGGTCTTGGGGCGAAATTTGATGATTCAGATCGATCGTGCGAGCATGAGGGGCAATTCCCGCGATTACTCCCTTGATAATGCCTACATAACCGTCCTGTAGTCCAAAATCGCTAGTAAGGGTTATTAGTGCCTGTTCCGTCATTGACTTGTCCCTAGGGTTGCCAAAACCGTTAATAAATCTTAACGTCAAATTCAGTAACTAAAGATACAGTTTACCGAGGAGAATGTTATGATTTAGATACAAGATAAGTTAAGTCGCTCAAAAGTCTGTCCATCATGAACAAAAATCGTCAGCAAGTCCTAACACAAGCCGCCGTCGCTCATAGGGAAACACTCCGCAGAAATTTACAACACCGACTGGAAGTGGCTAGAGCGCAGGGAAATGAAGCTTTAGTACGTCAATTGGAAGCAGAGGCGGCCTATTTGCACCTTCGTTAGATTTAATCGGTGTTTGGTCATAGTCTAGTTGTCGGTTTCTAGTGATCGGTATGCCGGTCACTTTTTTTGGGCGAATTTTTTTTTAATTGCTGATATCTTAACTGGCAATCCCTAAAATAGAAGGAACAGCAGTTTAGAGGTCAAATAATTATGGCTTTTTTTAGGCAATACATCGCCCCGTTCCTGACTATCTTAGTGTTTTTAGTTGCTTTGGTTGCCACCGGCATCCGGATTTTTTTACCAGCAGATTTAGCGGCACCTGCTCCGATCGAGCCATCCCTAGGCATAATTTTCTCTTATCCTTGGCATGGCTAACCTTCCCGAAAATTATCAGCTGCGACTGGGCAAAATGCGCGATCGCTATCTACTCATTAATTTTCTCACCCGCAGCTATCAAGAATTTTTTCCCGAACAAAAAAACCTCTCCCATCTAGCTGATACAGTCAGACAGTTTTTTGGCCTCGATACTCCCCTGTGGATCGTCGAAGGAGAACAAACGGCGATCGCTTGTCTCTGGATGGGGAGCGCCGTCGATCAGGTGACAGGCGATCGCTATGGTCATATTTTCCTAATTTACGTCGCTCCCCAGCATCGTCGCCAAGGTATCGCCACCGCACTAATCGATCGAGCTAAGGATTGGGCAAAAAGTCGCGGACAAACCCGCATCGGTTTACAGGTCTTCATCAATAACGACAATGCTCTCAATCTCTACCAAAATCTCGGCTTTCAAACTCGCTCTTTGCTGATGTGGAAAAATATTTAGAAACTGTTAGGAGTCAGGAGACAAGAGATTATTTTATTTATTCTCCCCACACCCCACACCCTAGGAAAAACTTTTTCAGCAAACCCTAATTATTGTCGATCGAGCGACAAAGGTTAAAATTTGGGAAACACTGGAATACACTGGCAGTCAACGTGGCAAAAACACGCTATTTTAGTAACCTACACTAACCGCGCTTTAGGAGTAAGCAGTTTTCATGGACTCCCTGACAACCCTCCAATGTCAAAATCTAACTTGTCTATCCCCGAACGCTCTCACTAATAGATTCTGTGAAAAGTGCGGTACTCCTTTAGTTAAGCGCTATTTATGGATGATGGGTGATTGGGTGAGAACCTATTATCGTATTGGTGCGCTAATTGATAATCGTTATTTGGTCAAACAACCACAAATTGTTGTTGATACTAAACCCGCGCAAGCACCCCAAGCACCAGAAGAACCTCCTAGCTGGCTCTCCCTCTACCTAAAATTGTTACCATTCCATCTCCATATTCCCCAAGTCTATGGCTATATTCCCAGTCCCGAAGAACGCTTAAATATGGACATCTGGCTGTTAGAATACGGCAATATTCCCCTCGATGAAACGGGAGAATTAATATATCCAGAACTATTGCCTACTCTAGCCGAAGTTTGGTCGCAAGCTTCCGATTTAAGACAAATTCACTGGTTATGGCAAACGGCCAAACTCTGGCATCCCCTCCAGAAAAAAGCTGTGGTTTCTAGTCTGCTTAACCCTTTTCTGACGAGAGTGAATAATCAGCTGCTGCAATTGCTAGAATTAAGCAAAGATGAGGCCACTGCTCCCAATTTAAAAGATTTAGGAGCTTTCTGGACCGGTCTGATCCCGACGGCAGCCGCTAATATTCAAGATTTTCTCACATCCCTAACCCAAGAACTAGAATCCGGTGATCTCGATCGCCCAGAATCCCTGATCGCTATTCTCGATTATGCACTACAGCACTACGGTGCGGGTCAAGAGCGCAGCTATGAGATTTTCACCTGCACCGATACCGGTCCGCTGCGGGAACACAACGAGGATGGCTGTTATCCCCCAGCTAATCAGGCCATAACCCTGTCTAATGGTCAAAATCCCCTGGCGATTGTCTGTGATGGCATCGGTGGTCAGGAAGGGGGCGAAATCGCTGCTCAATTGGCGATCGAAACCCTGCCTAGGGAAATTAATCCCAGTCCCACCACTGATAGGGAATTCTATCCCGATAGTTACAGTCTTGTCCTCGAACGGGCGATTCGTGTCACCAATGATCTGATCAGTCAACGCAACGATCAGGAGTCAAGACAAGATCGCCAGCGCATGGGTACTACTCTAGTTATGGCCTTTGGCCATGCTCAGGAAATGTACGCAGCCCATGTGGGGGATTCCCGTATCTATTGGATTACCCCCCAGGGTTGTCATCAAGTGACGGTAGATGATGATCTCGCTTCTAGGGAAGTGAAATTAGGCTATCTCCTCTATCGTGATGCCATACAGTATCCCAACGCGGGCGCTTTGGTGCAAGCTTTGGGCATGGGTAGCGCCACTAATCTCCATCCCACTGTTCAGAGGTTGATTGTTGATCAAGATTGTGTTTTTCTCCTCTGTTCCGATGGTTTAAGTGATTATGATCGGGTAGAACAATACTGGGACAGTGAAATTCTGCCCCTTTTGCGAGGAGAGAAAACCGTGACGGCCGTGGGGGAAAGTTTATTACAACTAGCTAACCAGAAAAACGGTCACGATAACTCCACCATCGCCCTAGTTTATTGTCGGGTAGTTCCTGCGGCTGAACCTGTCACGCCTTTAGTTTATGCTGAGGTCAAAGAACGAATTATTCTTATTCCCCATCTTAATGACCAAGATTTTGATCACAACGGGGACACCGACCCCGGAGAAAAAGTGGTGACGGCAATACCCACTCCCCCCCCTGCATCTTCTTCGGTTTCTAGTCGTACTTTTCCCCCCGCGCTCACTAGCGTTTCACCCCCGAGGCTGGCGATCGCTATCGGTGTTCTCGGTTTGCTGGCTGCGATCGCTTGGCAATTCTTGGGTCGTCATCCCGCTCCCAATCCATCGATTTCTCCCGCACCCGTCACCAGTCCCACGACCGGGACGACACCTCCCGCACCCGTCACCGGTCCGAGTCCCCCCAATGCTTCTCCTAACTAGGGTTTGCGGCAAAAAGTTGTTCGTGGGAACAGGGTGTGGGGTTTTACCTGACAATTAATCGGCTTGTCGGGGGTTGCCTGAGCGAGTTAAGATAAAATGCCTGATTAACTGCCGAGTCTATCATATATGGTTGATGCTGCAACGTTCCCCTCCGACACCTCCGCGATCATTGATGCCTTTGAAACGCCTCTAGAGTTTAACTTTCAACTGCCGGATCCCGAAGATGAAACTATCCAAGATCATGATTTTCAGCAGCAACTGGATTCTTTTTGGAAAGTCTGCGATCGCTTTGATTTGCAAACGGAAATCTGGCGAGGGCGAATTTTGCGAGCTATTCGCGACCGGGAGAAGCAAGGCGGTGATAGTCGCGGTACGGGCTTTTTAAACTGGTTAAAACAGCGAGAAATCACTAAAAGTCAAGCTTATGCTCTGATTCAATTGGCTAATAGTGCCGATACTCTCCTCGCAGAAGGACAACTGGATCCCGATAGTATCAATAATTTTAGTAAACGGGCCTTCGTAGAAACGGCCAAATCTGCCCCCGAAATTCAAAAATTAGTCAGTGATGCAGCCCGACAAGGGGAGAGAATTACCCGTCGAGAGGTGAAGCAATTGGCCGATGAATGGACGGCGATGAGTTCAGAATTACTACCTGATGAGGTGAAGGAAAAAGCCAGCGATGGTAGTTTACCGGCGCGTCATCTCGCTCCCCTAGTGAAAGAATTAGAAAAGTTACCCGATACTCATATCGACACTCTCCGTCAAGAAATCGCCGCTAATCCCGATGTAGATACGGTAAAATTAATCACCTCGGAAGCACGCAGTTTAGCCAAATATCTCGACGCGGCGGCCCAAGTGCAGACTCTCAGACGGGGTAATTTAGATATTGAGATGGCTCTAGAAGAAGCTTTGCGCGTCGATTGTCTAAATACGGCGGCGGATCTGGTTAAACAAGCCACACAATTAGAGCAAGCCGTAGCTAAACTTTATACTACTTGGAAACGTTTGGGTAGTTTGTCCGATCGCCTCTATGTGGATACGGGAGCAAGTAATCCCCATCTGCGATCGATGTTAACCTGTTTGGAAAGTTTAACCAGTGAAGTGATCGAAGTAGAACTGGATGAGGGTGGGCAAAAAACGGTACGTTTACGCATTATCAGCGATGGGGAAAGTTAGATGCTTTGTTGAGTGTTGGGGTTTTAGGGTTTTAGCTGAAATTCCCCATTTCCCTAACGGCTTGCTGCTATAATCTCTGAATATACTCAAATTTTATGAAAACTTATTAACAAATACTTGACTTTATGCTAAAAATCAAGGAAAAAAAACCAATAATTAGCATCGGTTCCATAACTGCGGCGATCTTGCTCAGTTTAACCCTAATTCCTGCAGCTATGGCCAAGGATGTGCTTCTGAGAGTGGGCATTGTCCAACGTTTTGGCGATGAAGCTAAGGAAAAATTAACCCTGAGCAGTACCAGTAATGATAATCTCACCCTCCGCATGGTGGGAGAAGATGGCCAACCCCAAACCCTGCAAACCAATCGCCTACAATTAGAAGTTATTCCCCGTCCCCTCGCTTCTCCCATCCTCCAAGAAAAAGTCATTTTGAGCGACCACGCCACCTTTGAAACCGCCGAAAATAGCGCCAAAAATTGGGCAAAAATGGGCATTAAAGTGGAAATCACCCAACCCGGACGCTGGCAGGTTTGGGCAAAGCGAGAAGTTTATGAAAATCCCCTAGTGCGACATTGGTTGCTGACCAGTTTGCAAGCCAAAGGCTACAATCAACCCTATATTAATAGTGTTTTACTCAAAGAAAAGCCGCAAGTTTCTTTCCAAATCAACGGGGTGCGCTATTTTCCCAAAGAATTGGAAATCGAGAGCCAAAAAAACCTGATTCAAGTCACCCATAGCCCCGATCAGGTACGTTTGTACGGTGGGACTATGCGCCTACAGCCCAACGCCTACGGCACTTTTACCCTAGTTAATAACGTTCCCCTCGAAACCTACCTGCGCGGGGTTGTACCCCACGAAATCGGTCATGATGCCCCAGAAAGTGCCACCCGGTCCCAAACTATTATCGCCCGCACCTACGCCCTCCGCAATCTCCGCCGTTTTCAAGCCGATAATTACGAACTCTGTGCCGATACTCATTGTCAAGTTTATTATGGATTGACGGGAACTAATCCCCGGGCTGATCAAGCGATCGCAGCCACTCAAGGCCTGGTTTTAACCTACCAAAATGAGTTAGTGGATGCCCTTTATTCCTCCACCACCGGTGGAATAACTGCCCTCTTTAGTGATGTGTGGGATGGGGAAGAAAGACCTTATCTCCGGGCAGTGGTGGACTCCCCTAATCGAGTCTGGGATCTGTCGAAACAATCCCTCGCTAATGAGACAACTTTTCGCCAGTTTATTAATCTTAAAGATGGTTTTAATGAGACGGGACGACGGGTTTTTCGCTGGCAAAAACAAGCTTCTTTAGCCGATTTGAGTCAAGACCTAGAAACCTATCTAACACGGCGAAAACATCCCCTTGCCGACCTCCAGAAAATCCAATGGATGGAAGTGACTAAGCGCTCTCCTTCCGGTCGGATTCTGACTATGACTATTCAAACCGATAAGGGGATTTTGGAACTGCATAAAAATGAGGTGCGAAGCGCTTTTGGACCGCCTCGCAGTACCCTATTCTACATCGATCCTATCTACGATACCAATCGACAGATCCAGGGTTATAACTTTATTGGTGGCGGTTTCGGCCACGGGGTGGGATTAAGTCAATTTGGTTCCTATAATTTAGCCCGTTTGGGTTGGTCTCCCGAACAAATTCTCGCTTTCTATTATCCCGGCACTACCATTCAACCTCTCAATAATTCGATTATCTTTTGGCGAGGAAATTAATCAGTTATCAGTTATCAGTTTCTGAAGGCAATAGGCAATAGGCAATAGGCAAGAGAAAGGCTCTGACAATTCTCCTACCTAAAAAGAGGATTAGAAACTAAGTAAATCAAATGTTTGACTAAAATTTACCGAAATTTTGGGTTAAAGCCCCGTCCTTTTAGGACGGCTTTTTAAACTATAGCTTGTTAACTTAACTTTTATTGTGCTATAGAACCTATTTGGTATCTTAGGATACAGCTAATCGTCGTAGTAGAAGTCGAAGAAAACAGAGATAAATTTTGGTAGTGGAGTGCTGTAAAGTAGGCTCAAAATTTTTGACTAAAGATTTGCAGCGTTCCATCCAAGAATTACTTCTTTCAATCACCCATCGAGTTTTTACAGGTACGAATCCTGATAAACCCTTCTCCGCTTTTTCGG
>JAADBR010000048.1 GCA_009995705.1 Microcystis aeruginosa W13-11 | reverse complement strand
TGGCAAAAGTGATGAAGAAAAAGAGGAAATGTTTAAGGAGGCGATTCCAGATGAAAATATCCGCCACAGTTTGCATTTGCGCTTCCATGCTAACCATATTATCAGCACCATTTGGGGATCGGCACCCCCCTTATTAAGGGGGGACTAAGGGGCGATCGGCACCCCCCTTATTAAGGGGGGACTAAGGGGCGATCGGCACCCCCCTTATTAAGGGGGGACTAAGGGGCGATCGAACCTAAAATCCATTTTTAATTTAATTATAACCAGCTACTTAACCAATAAGGCTAGGGTTAACTTGTCAAAATTGTACCAAATGTGCTTAACAAAAACGTCGATCAAATTCAATTATAATTAACTTCTTATGCAAAATTTTAGTTAATTATGCGTTACAAACTTTTAGGTAATAGTGGTCTGCGAGTTTCCGAACTATGTCTAGGAACGATGACATTCGGGGAAGATTGGGGTTGGGGAGCGGATAAAGAAGAAAGTCGGGCGGTTTTTCAGGCTTTTGCGGAAGCGGGCGGCAATTTTCTCGATACTGCTAATATCTACACTAACGGAACCAGTGAAACATTAGTGGGGGAATTTGTCAAGGGCGATCGAGAAAAATGGGTAATCGCCACGAAATATTCTCTCAACACCCGTCCTGGGGATGTCAATGCCTGCGGAAATCATCGAAAAAACCTCTTTCAGGCGGTAGAAGCTAGTTTAAAGCGTTTAGGTACTGATTACATCGATTTACTCTGGCTTCATATTTGGGACTCTCTCACTCCTATGGAGGAAGTGATGCGTGCTTTCGATGATTTGGTCAGGAGGGGAAAAGTGCTTTATATCGGCATTTCTGACAGTCCTGCTTGGATTGTCTCCCAAGCAAACACCCTGGCCACCCTACGGGGATGGACACCTTTTATCGGACTACAAATAGAATATTCTCTCAAGGAACGCACCCCCGAACGGGAATTATTGCCCATGGCCAAAGCATTAAACATCGGGGTGACAGCTTGGAGTCCCCTGGGAGGAGGAGTTTTAACGGGAAAATATAATCAACCCAACCCCGTTGATGGTCGTTTAAGCATGACCGACCAACCTTTTCAAATTCTCGATCGCGATCTGAAAATTGCCGAGACCGTCCTAGAGATTGCCAGAGAAATCGGGAAATCACCGGCACAAGTGGCATTAAATTGGCTCAGAAATCGCCCTAACTCCGTAATTCCTATCATTGGCGCTCGAAGATTGTCCCAATTGCAGGATAATTTAGCCTGTGTGGACTTTAACCTAACTGGGGAACAGCTGCAAAGACTGGATAATATCAGCGCCATTTCCCTCGGTTTTCCCCAGGAACTTTTAGCCAGTCAATTTGTTTGCGATATCCTATTAGGAGGAGTAGCGGCACAATTGGACCGATGATGGAAGTCTTTGTTTATGGAACCCTGAAACCTAAGGAGAGTAACTATTCTGCCTACTGTGCGGGAAAAGTGATCAACTCTAAAACCGCCTACACAAAGGGGCATTTATACCATCTTACCGCCGTCGGTTATCCCGGACTGACCGAGGGAGAGGGCTGGGTCAAGGGAATTTTATTGACTTTTAACGCCGATTATGACATGGGGCTTTTGGATAGTTTGGAAGATTATCAACCCAGCAGAGCTGCAGAAGAAAACGAGTATCAGCGTCGCAGAATCCCTATTTATAATCTAGAGCGAGAATTAATCGGCGAAGCCTGGGGATATGTGATGACACCGGCAAAAATAGCTTTTCATGGCGGAGTTTGGCTACCTTCCGGTTGGTGGACCAGTAGCGATCGAGAATAGGGATGAGGGGTCCGATTCTGTTAAGATATACAAATTAAAAGCTTAATCGTGAAAAAATTATGTATCTACTCCTAGAAGTGGCTAGTGGCAAATTCCCCGTTTATTTCGTGGCAGTTTATGTGGTCGGTTTTCTGGCTGCTGTCACCATCGGTTCGATCGCTTGGTATAATTCTAAGCGCCCGGTTGGTTGGGAAGATGCCCAAAAACCGGATATTATCCCCGAACTGAAGACAGATATAGATTCTGATTCCCGATCCTAGAAAAAGGCAGTTATCAGTTATCAGCTTCTCAAGGCAAGAGGCAAGGGGTAAGAGGCAAAAGACAGAATCTGGCGATTCTCCTACCTAAAAAGAAGGTTAGAAACTAAGTACATCAAAGCTTTTAGCTTGACAAATTAGGTTTTAGATTCGGACCTTGTTATCAGATGTGGGTTTTCAGTTCACTGATTACTGATTACTATTCACTGACAGAACTACCCATTCCCTTCCATCTTCCCTATTCTCCATTTTCCCATGAAACTAACAGCGATGTCCTTTAATATTCGCTACGATAAACCCGATCCCGATGAGCGTAATTGGCGAGTAAGAAGGGAAGCAGTAGCGGCTCTAATTGCTCACTATTCTCCCGACATAATTGGTACTCAGGAAGCTCGCGCTAATCAACTATTGGATCTACACCGTTTATTGCCAAAATACCAAAGTTTAGGCAGCGATCGCAGGGGAACAGGATTAGATGAACATTGTGCGATTTTGTATCAACCAAGTCGGTTAAAATGTTTAGAGATTTATGAATTTTGGTTATCAGAAACTCCCGATATTATTGGCAGTATTACCGAAGCTTGGGGTAATCCCTATCCCCGCATGGTAACGGGGGCTAAATTTCGCAATCTTGAGGGGCAAACTTTGCAGTTTTATAACACCCATCTCGATTACTATAGCGACAAAGCTAAGGACTTAGGTGCTAAGTGCATACAGGAGCGTTTTTGTCAACTAGATTTAACAGAAGATTACCTATTTTTAACGGGGGATTTTAATGTTAATTCTCAGCAATTACCCCGTCAGATTTTAACTCAACCTCTCCAGCCAGAAATTAAATTAAAGGATGCTTTAGCCGATTTGGAATTAGCAGAACAAATGAGCTTTAATAATTACACTGATACCCCTTATTTAGCCATCGATACCATTTATTATGATAACCGTTTACAGTTAGATTGGTCAAAAGTAGATCATTCCCGTTGGTTGAATCTGATTCCTTCCGATCATTATCCCGTAATTGCTGCTTTTACCTTACCATAAAAATAGATTATTTTTGTATTTAGCAAATATATAGAGTGTAAAAGCTTCAGCAGACTTTGGTGATTCGATGGTTAAATTTGTTCGGTGTTTTCAAGAGGAAAAAATTCAATAAGTGATATTTTTGCGGCTATTATCGATGCAATTTTGTTTATTTTCCTCTGGGGATTAGTTACCAACTCTCTGTTTATTTGATTAATTCCACCCCATCTTTGCCGTCAATCTCCTGTAGATAAACTCTTACCTGTTCCTCGGCTGCGGTGGGTAGTTTTTTGCCAGTAAAATCCGGATGAATTGGTAATTCCCGATGACCACGATCAACGAGGACTAATAAGCGGATTTTTTGCGGTCTGCCATACTCAATAATAGCATTAAAAGCGGCGCGGATTGTGCGACCTTTATAGATAACATCATCAACTAAAATCACGGTTTTTCCCGTGACATCTAGGGGCATTTTGGTTTTAGCAGGAGTGCGGGTTTTAATGCGATCAAGATCGTCGCGATAGAAGGTAATATCGATCGCTCCTACGGGAACTTTTACCCCTTCTAAGCTCTCGATTTGACTAGCAATTAAATTAGCTAAAGGCACTCCTCGCGTGTAGATACCGATCAAAATCAAGTTATTTAAATCGCCACTTTTTTCGATAACTTCGGAAGCTAAACGGGTAATAGTACGACGAATTTCGTCAGCCGAGAGAATTTCAATTAACTGTGAGGTCATAATTTTCCAAGACAAGGGGGGGATAGGGAAATTTTTACAGTAATGGTCTTTTTTTACTTTTTCTTTTTTCTTTTAAAACCATCTCTATCATTAAAGAATATAATTGTTTTCATCTACTTATTTTACCTCGATCGCTCATGAGTAATGAATTATTGCAAAAATCTGCCCTAGAATTAGCCCAACTGATTCGCACTAAACAAATCTCTCCCCTAGAATTAACCCATTTATACCTCGACAGAATTGAGAAATGTGACTGTCAAATCGGTAGTTTTGTCCATGTCGCCGGGGAAAGCGCCCTAGCCACCGCCAGCACCCAAACGGAACAATTAAGTCAAATCACCGATACTGCCGAATTACCGCCTTTTTTTGGAGTTCCCACCGCCATTAAAGACTTAAATGCTGTCGCTGGAATGCCGGTTAGTTACGGAGTCGCTGCTTTACGGGGAAATATCGCCCAATATGACGAAGGAATCGTCACCAGAATGAAAATGGCGGGTTTTATCCTTCTGGGTAAAACTGCCACTTCCCAACTAGGGTCCTTTCCCTACACCGAAAATCCGGGTTTTTTGCCGACTCGTAACCCCTTCAACCGCGATTATACCGCAGGAGGTTCCAGTGGCGGCGCGGCGGCGGCGGTAGCGGCGGGTTTCTGCCCGATTGCCCAGGGTTCCGATGGTGGCGGTTCCATTCGTACTCCGGCGGGTTGTTGCGGTTTGGTGGGGATAAAACCCAGTCGTGGGCGGGTTTCCTATGCCCCGGTGGGGGAATTTCAAAGTGGTATCGCCACTAACGGCACTCTTTCTAAGACGGTGGCAGATGGCGCAGCACTGCTTACCGTGATTTCGGGCTATACGACGGGCGATCCCTACTGGCTACCCGATCCAGCGCCCTTTTCTTTCCTAGAAGCCAGTCAAAGAGGCGTAAACCCCCTAAGAATCGCTTTTTCTACTTCCATATCCCCCTTCGGCGAGGCGGCTTCCGTCTATAAAGATGCTGTCCTCGCTACGGCTAAAAATTTGGAAAGCATGGGGCATCATTTAACGGAGTATTCCCCCGATTTACAGGCTTTAATTGCTCCTTTTATCCGTATTTGGCAAGCGGGGACGGCAGCGGCGGCAATTCCGAAGGAGCTATTAAGTCCCCTTAACCAATGGTTATTAGAGAATTCTGGCAGCGCGGGGGAGTACCTGCGAGCGGTGCAGCAGATGCACATTATTTCGCGGCAAATTGTGGCGATGTTTGATAATTTTGATGTCTTACTTTTGCCCATTTTCCTACATCAACCCCCCAGAATTGGTGAGTGGGAAAATTTACCACCGCAAGAAGCGGTTGATCGGATGATTACTTGGATTGCCCCTTCTCCCATTGCTAATGCGAGTGGCCTACCCGCAATTGCTTTACCAACGGGAGTGGATAGTCAAGGTTTACCTGTGGCAATTCAGTTAGTGGGTAAACCTGCTGATGAAATCACTTTATTGGGATTAGCAACGCAGCTGGAAACCCAGATTTTTTCGCCTCTATTTTGACAGTAAATATTCTTGCCATTGTTCAAAGATTTTCTGGCTCATGTTACCTGTTTGTGTCGCTAAAATTCCTAGCTTTTCCACAAGTGTTAGAATGATGGGCAATCCTAGTTGTAACTTTTCTATAGTTTTTCTTTGAGCAAAAACTTCTCTGGGAGTTCCTTCAATAATTAATTGTCCGTCATCAATGACAAAAATCCAATCAGCCCAGTGATAGACAAAATCTAAATCATGACTTGCTAGGATAATTGTTGTGCCGAGTTGATGAATTTGTTCGAGATATTCTCGTAATTTTTGACTATGACGCGCATCTAGATAAGCCGTGGGTTCATCTAATAAAAGCAAGGTGGGATTCATCACCATTACATCAGCAATTGAAACTTGTTTTTTTTGTCCCAAACTAAGATGATGCACTGGTTCATAAGCTAGGGGAGTTAAAGCAAATTTGTCTAGGGTTGCCCACACACGGTCGATAATTTCCGAGGTAGGTAAGTCTAAATTATTTAAACCATAGGAAATATCTTCTTCCACAGTGGCTGCGACTAACTGATGCTCAGGATTTTGAAAAACTAAGCCAATTTGCTGATGTAAATTTCCCAAAAAAGAGCGGTTATATTGAAAGGGTTTTCCTTGCCAATAAATTATACCTTGCTGGGGTTGATATAAACCACTAGCTAAAAGAAATAAGGTAGTTTTTCCACAACCGTTCTGTCCGATTAAAGCATACTTTTTTCCTACGGAAATTGTAAGATCAAAATTTTTAATAGCTCGACTGGAAAGACAAGGATAACTATAGGAAACATTTTGAAATTCCAATAAATTTTGAGTCATTTTAGTTGATAACTAAGTTAAGAATAATCAATAAACTGCAACCGAATAAAGCTTCAAATATGTATCTTCTTTGAGATTGATAAGAACGGGAACTAGACATTTTAAAACTTCCTTGAAATCCTCGCGCTTCTAAACTGATAGAAATCTGACGATAATTATTAAGAGTTCGCTGGAATAACTGCCCTCCCAAAATACCAATACTTTTCATTCCTCTTGACCAACTTTGATAACCACAACGGGAATTTTGTGCTGTCCAAATTTCTTGAGCAACTTCTAGTAAGCTAAAAATAAAACGGTACATCAATAATAATAAATCTGTCAATAAAATCGGACATCGCCATTGTCTGAAAACTTGTAAGATTTCAATAAAGGGAGTGGTTAAAATTAGAAAATATAGACAATTTGTCATCGCCCAAATTCTGGGGAATAAAAACCCAACTTGCTCCATACCTGTTTGGCTAATATAGAGATACAAATAACCTAAAGAAAATCCCAGACCTTGCCAAATATCCTGCTGAATTATTGATTTTTTATCCCACGGTACACCATTAATAATAAAAGCAGGTAAACTAATTAAAGAAAACCCCAAAGGTAAAGATAACAAGCGCAGATAAGTCCTTTGGGGAATCCCCGCATAGATAGTAATTGCTATAGTCAACCAAAAACCGACGAGTAACTGCACAGGCCAAGAGGAAATTAGCGAGAGAATTAATAGAACTATCGTCAACAATAGCTTATGATTTGGAGGCAACCAACGCAGACGATTTTTGTAAGCAAGACTATCAATTAGATGGCTCATTTCTACTAATTGCTATTCTCCTCTGTGGAGGCAGATTGTTCTTTTTCAGTCCTTCCCTTATATAGTCCGATAACAAAACCAATCACCCCCGCCCCCAAGGCGGCTTGGGATGCAAAAAGTAAACTTTCTACCTCACCACTAGGCGGTTCAAAGAAAGGTCGAAACCATGATTTATACTCAGGATTAAGTGTAGTGATTGCGGTTTCTGCTTGGTCATCAGCCCCGCTAAATTCGCCCCGCACAAAAACTAAGGGCAAAACTGCTAAAAGAATTACAGCCATAGCCAAAAGCCAATTATTTCTTAGAGAATATCGGTTCATAATTCAGCCTTACCCTTGTAATAATTTGATAGTCTCTAACTCTTTTTTTCCGTAAGACTCTAGCCAATTCCAGACCAATAATGTCAGTAATCCTTCGCTAATGGCTAGAGGAATTTGAGTCAGAGCAAAAATTCCCGCAAACTTGATAAAAGATGCCATAAACCCACCGTCAAGCGCAGGAAAGGCTAAGGCTAATTGGATAGAAGTGGTTATATAGGTGAACAAGTTTGCTAGGGCAGCGGCACAAAAAATAGCCACTCTTTGTTGTCCTGTTTTTAGAAGCAAATGATAGATACAATAGGCAACTAATGGTCCAATTATAGCCATAGAAAACATATTTGCCCCCAGAGTAGTCAACCCGCCATGAGCTAATAACAAAGCCTGAAATAATAACACTAAAGTTCCCAAAACAGTCATCGTCAAGGGACCGAACAAAATTGCTCCTAAACCTGTCCCCGTCGGATGAGAACAACTACCTGTAACCGAGGGAATTTTTAAGGCTGAGAGAACAAAAGTATAAGCACCAGCTAGGGCAAGCAATAGCTTAAGTTCGGGATGTTCTTGAGTGATACGAGTTAAAGAACGTAAGCCAAAAATGAAAAAAGGAAGCGATGTCATCCACCAAAAAGCTGCCCACTGTACAGGCAAAAACCCTTCGGCAATGTGCATAGCTGCCGCTGGATTGGCTGAATTAATTAATAGATGAACAGTTAGCACCGCTATAAGAATTAAGCGGCAATATTTCTGGATATTCATTCCGTACCTCGCGGATTTGACTAAATTTGGTCGCACATTCCTCAGGCATTCTGACTAATAAGGATAATCCTTAATCACAGCTGCGGGACAGTGGCAGATTTGCACTGCGCTTTCCCTGACTATTCTAATCATTTTCTTTGGTTAGAATCGAATGTTCAACCAACCTATCACGCTTAGGAACAAGAGAGAAAATTTCTACAGGAAATCTTAACTTTTGTGCTGTTAAGCATTATGAAGTTTTGTTATTACTAACTAACTAGCAAGACTTTCGGCAAATTGGGGAATGGAAGCGATAAGTTTACGCGTGTAATCGCTTTGGGGAGAGTTGATAATCTCGTTAGCTGTACCAATTTCTTCAATTTTACCTTTACTCATCACCATAATGCGATCGCTCATAAATCTGACGACACTTAAATCGTGGGAAATAAAGATATAAGTGAGATTAAATTCCTGCTGTAATTCTTTGAGTAAATTTAAGACTCCCGCTTGTACGGAAACATCTAAAGCAGAGACAGATTCATCACAGATAATAAACTGAGGATTTAAGGCTAAAGCGCGAGCAATACACACCCTTTGTCGTTGTCCTCCCGATAATTGATGGGGATAGCGATCAAACCAATTAGGATCAAGTTTAACTCGTTCTAATAAATATTCTACTCGTTGCCGTTGCTTTTGGGAATTGCCGCCGGTATGATGAATAACCATCGGTTCTAAAATTGCCTTACCAATGGATAAACGGGGATTCAGGGAGTTGTAGGGATTCTGGAAAACTATCTGTAATTCCCGTCGCAGTAGTCTTAATTTTGGCTGACTAGGGTTTAATTTAGCGAGATTTTCTCCTCGGAAATAGATATTCCCAGAAGTGGCAGGAATTAAGCGCAGAATTGTCCTTGCTAAGGTAGATTTTCCGCAGCCCGACTCACCGACTAAACCGAGGGTTTCCCCCCGTTTAACGGCAAAACTGATCTGATCTACGGCATTAAAAAAGGTCTTTACTTGCCCGAAAACTCCCTTAACTGGAAATCTAACCGATAAATTTTCTACCGATAAAATATTCTCGTGATGTTGTAAACCTGCGATTCGGCTTTCTTCCTCTTGGAGAGTAATAAATTTAACTGCTGGTGGAGTAATTTCCTGTAGTTCAATAATCTTACCTTGAGAGTCTTTTTCCACTTGTAAAAAATCGCTGACGGTGGGCAGTTTTTCTGGACGAGAGTTTAAGCGTGGACGACAGGCAAGTAAACCTTTTGTGTAGGGATGTTGGGGATAATTTAATACTTCTTCTTTCGTTCCCTGTTCGACAATTTCCCCTTGATACATTACGACAATTTGATCGGCAATTTCGTTAATAACTCCTAAATCGTGGGAGATAAAAACCATTGACATTTCTCGATCGCTTTTACACAAATCTCGTAATAATCTTAATATTTCTGCTTGGACAGTCACATCTAAAGCGGTGGTTGGTTCATCGGCAATTAATAGGGTAGGATTACAAGAAATTGCCATGGCAATCATTACCCTTTGTAATTGTCCCCCCGATAATTCATGGGGATAACGCTTGAGAATTGCCTCTTTTTGTTCCTGAAGATAAGTTCTAATTTTTTCTCTGACATGACCCTTATTTTCTAAGGGAAAAGTTTCTATATACTTCTCCTCTAACTTTTCATCACTGGGTAATAAGCGCACTTCTTGCAGTAGAGAGATTGCTTGATTTTTTGCCTGTTCGGGGGTGACTTTTTGATGCAGTAAAATTGCTTCGGTGAGTTGAAACTCGATGTTATAAACTGGATTAAGAGAACTCATTGGTTCTTGGAAAATCATCGCCATTTCTCCCCCGCGATAATAACGCCATTCTTCCGGGGGAATAGATAATAAATCCACTGCTTGCATTGACTGACCCTTTGCTGGACGAAAACAAATTTCTCCCCTGGTAATTTTTCCCGGAGAGGGAACCAATCCCATGAGTGCGAGGGAGGTGACGGATTTTCCTGAACCCGACTCCCCCACACAACCGAGAACTTGACCTTTCTGCAAGCTAAAACTAATGTTATTAACGGCGACTGTTGTTCTTTTCTGATTGGAAAATTCAACGGTGAGATGGTGAACGTCGAGAATTTTGTTATCCATAGGTCTTTAAACAGAAAGACAGATTCGATTTACTTATAAATATAGCTTTTTTCGTTCCCAGTAGCTGGATGCAATTAATTCCTAGATAGCTGGGGTAATCTCGCTTTTAAGGGAGAATTTTGGCTCTCTTATTCTTTGTGTGATAAGTTTAACTTATATAGTAGCGATCGATCTCTATGTCCTTTGTGTCTCTGTGGTTCCTTCCACTCGCTCGCCAGCAGGAATGTATCTTAGAATACATTTTACCCACCAAACCCAAGAGAGCCGAATTTTTCGGCATTAAAAATATTTTTGTCTCTGAGCGATCGCCATTTACCAGAGACTGGTGACTTTTTTAAAGAAATATTTTTCTTTCCTGTCTCCCCTTTGGGATTACACTGGTAATTGAGAATAATTAGCATTTATTTTAGCGATCGCAATTATGGAACAGTTTAAAACCGTTGACTGAGGCTGACATTAGCGCAGTTCTCACCCTTTGATCACTTCAGTAAACGCGATGAGCTATCAAGAAATTATTGTCAGTCTTAAATGAAAGACCTTCTTTGCCTTTGGAGATAAGAAAAGCATGGACGATAAAATTAGACCTAATGAACCAGAAAAACCAGAAAACTGGCAAAAAGACGACCAATTCTCCTATTGGGGTGGTACAGAGGCAGAATTAGATAATGTCACTCCCGGGGGTAATGACTTGGCTGCCACCTATCCTCTAGCACAAGTGGAAATGGGAAAAACCGTCTGGTTAGCGGGATTTCAGGGGACAGGAGGGATCAATCGACTACTAGGTATGGGATTAAACCCCGGTATTCAATTACAGGTGATTAGTTCCCAACCGAGGGGGTCAGTTTTAATTGCCATTCAAGACAATCGTATTGGTATCGGGGCAGAAATGGCCGAAAAAATCCTCGTTAGTGACAGTCAACCGAAAAAACTGGAACCCAAAAAAGACCTACCTGAAGTAAGAACATTTCTGCGGGAGATAACCATAGGAAAAGCGGGTAAAGTCGTCGGTTATGACCGAGCATTGAGCGGATACAAAGGAAAATTGTTATCAATGGGATTAACTCCGGGGACAGAGTTTACCGTTATTCGTGTGGCACCTTTGGGGGATCCCGTCGAGATTCAGGTGCGGGGATTTCATCTCAGTCTGCGTAAACAGGAAGCAGACGCTTTAGTCGTGGAAGAAATAGACCCAGAAAGCTAAATTTAATCATCTAGTCCTATTCGTCACTCAATATCCTAAATTATGGTCAAACCCATTATCGCCTTAATTGGCAATCCTAACTGTGGCAAAACTACCCTTTTTAATGCTCTCACAGGAGCCAATCAACGGACCGGCAACTGGCCGGGAGTAACAGTCGATCGCAAGGAGGGACGATTTCAAGTTAACGGGGAAGATATCACCCTTGTGGATTTACCCGGAGTCTATTCCCTTGATGTGGAAGAAGGGGAAACAGGAATGGATGAATTAGTCGCTAGGAACTATCTACTGTCAGGAGAAGCGGATTTAGTGATTAATATCGTCGATGCTTCTAATTTAGAGCGCAATCTCTACCTGACTACCCAAATCATGGAGATGCGTTTACCGATGTTGATTGCCCTGAATATGATGGATGTGGCCAAAACTAGGGGTATTGTGGTTAATCCGCAACTCTTAAGCGATCGCATGGATGCAATTGTCGTGGCGATTAGTGCGGTTAAAGGAGAAGGAATCGGAGAATTAAAGCAAAAAATTGGGGAATTAGTCAGTAATATTAGCCATACTGCCGCTTATGTCGCTTATCCTGCGGTAATTGAGGAAGCTCTGAGCGAGATTGTTGCCTACATTAACGACCATAGCAGTAAAAGGATCGTTGAGCCAAGATGGACCGCTTTAAATCTACTGCAATACGAGGATCGCGTTGCCCCAGAATTGCGTTCACAGGAACTATTAAGCATTATCGTCAAGCATAGACGACAAATACACCAAGTTTTGGGGGAAGACCTTGATATTTTAATTGCTGATACTCGTTATGGCTTTATTCAGCAAGTTACCCAGGGAGCCACTCAACGGACTGGACAGATAAATGATACCATGTCCGATCGCCTCGATCGGATTGTTCTCGATCGCTGGTGGGGAATTCCGATATTTTTGGGCGTAATGTACCTAATGTTCTTATTTACCATCAATGTTAGTGCTGCCTTTATCGATTTCTTCGATTTAACTGCCCAGACTATCTTTGTCGATGGTTTTGCCCAAGTTTTACAAACAATCCATACCCCGGGTTGGCTAATTGCTCTGCTCGCTGATGGAGCGGGGGGAGGTGTGCAAACCGTCGCCACTTTTATCCCCGTAATTGGCTTTATGTTCCTCTTTTTGTCAATTTTAGAGGATTCTGGCTATATGGCCCGGGCAGCCTTCGTCATGGACCGATTGATGCGTTTGGTGGGATTGCCTGGTAAATCCTTTGTCCCCATGCTGGTGGGATTTGGTTGCAATGTGCCGGCAATTATGGCCACTAGGACCCTGGAAAATTCCCGCGATCGTTTAATGACGATTATGATGAACCCTTTTATGTCCTGTGGGGCCAGATTACCTGTTTATGCCCTATTTGCAGCGGCTTTTTTCCCCATAGGTGGTCAAAACATCGTTTTTGGTCTTTATATCTTAGGAATTCTCGCCGCTATTTTGACGGGATTGGTGATGAAAAAAACCCTACTCAAGGGAGAAATCAGTCACTTTATTATGGAATTGCCTCCCTATCATCTACCGCGTCTGAAAGGAGTTTTAATTCGCACTTGGGAACGTCTGCAAGCGTTTTTATGGAAAGCTGGACGAATTATCGTTTTAATGGTGATGATTTTGGGACTACTCAACTCCGTCAGTTTTGATGGTTCTTTTGGTAATCAAGACAGCGAGCGATCGGTTTTAAGTGCCACCAGTAAAGCTGTAACTCCTATTTTCTCACCCATGGGACTAGAGCAGCAAAATTGGCCGGCAACGGTGGGCATTTTTACGGGAGTTTTTGCCAAAGAAGCGATGGTCGGCACATTAAACTCGATTTATAGTCAACTAGCACAAGAGGACGCTAATCAAGGGACCGAGGCGAAAAAATTCGACTTTTGGGGGCAAATTCAGGAAGCAATCGCCACTATTCCCGCCAATTTAGCGGAATTACCCAATCAAGTGCTTGATCCCTTGGGTTTAAATATTGGTGATGTGCAAGATCAAAAAACGGCTGCCGAGGAGCAAGAGATAGATTTAGGAACTTTTGGGGCGATGGCGAGAAGATTTGATGGTCAAGCGGGTGCTTTTGCCTATCTTTTGTTTGTTCTGCTCTATTTTCCCTGTGTTTCGGCCACAGCGGCCGTATATCGTGAAACTAATGCCGGTTGGACTGTTTTTATTGCCCTCTGGACCACAGGAATGGCCTATATTGTTGCCACTTCCTTCTATCAAATCGCCACTTTTTCTCGACACCCGGGATTTTCTCTCTTTTGGATAGTCTTGATGGGTTTAACCGTAGTCGGGGTTTTATTCACCTTAAAAAATCTCCGTCCCCGAAAAATCAACCGTCCGGCAATTTAAAAGTAGGGTGGGTTAGGCGACAAAAAGCTAGGCAACTAACAAATTATTTAGATTCGCCGTAACCCACCGCAATCAAGTAACTTTTCTCGATTTTTTTCGCTTATAAACCATGATTTTAACCGATATACAGGCTTATCTTGCCAAAAATCAGAAAGCATCTCTGGCTGACTTATCCACACACTTTCGGATGTCAGCGGATGCCTTAAGTCCTATGCTCGATCGCTTGCTGAAAAAAGGGCGAATTCGCCTGATTTCCCTAGAAAAATGCGGAGGATGCAGCCGTTGTTCCCCAGAATCTATGGCTTTTTACGAATGGATTGAGGGCAATTCCACAGGGACAAGCAACTAAAAGTTTAATAGTTAATTTCTGGCCAGTAAGCAAAGTCCCTCAATCCTGTTAGCTCCTCAGCCCGCAGAACCTCAAAGTTGTATAATCTTTAAGAGTTATTAAGCTTTGTGTCAGTTTGCCCAGCAGGATTGAATGAATATACTTTTGGTGACATCATCTTTAGGGTTACTCCTAGCGATCGCTATCGTCGTCTATTTTGTTTCCTCTCGCAAGTATCAATCGTCGGACTCGGTGGCCAATTCCTACGACCAATGGACTGAGGACGGGATTTTAGAATATTATTGGGGGGAACACATCCATTTAGGTCACTACGGTTCACCACCAGAAAAAAAAGACTTTCTAGCGGCAAAAGCCGACTTTGTGGCGGAAATGGTCTCTTGGTCCGGTTTGGATAAATTACCCGCCGGTGCAACTCTCCTCGATGTCGGTTGTGGTATTGGTGGCAGCAGTCGCATTCTGGCCCGGGACTACGGATTTGCCGTTACCGGTGTCACCATTAGTCCCAAACAAGTGGCACGGGCCAAAGAACTAACACCACCAGATTTAAATGCTCGCTTTTTGGTCGATGATGCCATGGACCTTTCTTTTCCCGACGAGAGTTTTGATGTGGTCTGGTCAATTGAAGCCGGTCCCCATATGCCGGACAAAGCCGTTTTTGCTCGGGAATTACTGCGAGTTCTCAAACCAGGGGGAGTCTTGGTGGTAGCGGACTGGAATCAGCGAGATGACCGTCAAAAACCGCTTAATTTCTGGGAACGTCCCGTAATGCGCCAACTTTTGGATCAGTGGTCTCACCCCGCTTTTGCCAGCATCGAAGGTTTTGCCGAACAGTTAGCGGCCACGGGATTGGTAGATGGGGAAGTGATGACTGCTGACTGGACAACAGCCACTCTACCCTCTTGGATTGATACCATTTGGCAGGGGGTGATTCGTCCCCAAGGTTGGTGGCAATTTGGTCTAACTGGGTTGGTTAAATCTGTCCGAGAAGTGCCGACAATTCTGCTGATGCGTTTGGCCTTTGGTACGGGTTTATGTCGTTTTGGGATGTTCCGCGCTGTTCGCGCTCAATCGAATCTGCAAGCAAGTCAGCAAGAGTCTCTTACCTCAGTTATCTAGCTGGTTATAATTAAATTGAAGATAAATCCCCCCTTGATCCCCCTTGATAAGGGGGGTGTCTGATAATTTTTAACACCTACCTACTTAAATTAATCTTTAATATTTTATTAATGTCTGAAAGATTAATAAGGTACGGTTCTAAACTCCACGCAATTATTACTAGGATTATAGAGAGTGTAAACTGCTTTATTTAATTCTTTACCAACGCTACCAACCCCAATTAAACGCTTATCTTGAATCGTCAAAGTTTCGCTTGGTTGCCGTTGATCTAAAGTAGTAACAGTGCTAGTTAAATTAGCGGACTGTAAAGAATAATCAAAAACTTTTCCCACACGACCACAAAATAGATTATTAACTCCCACCCGTTGCAGTCGATCTAAAATTTGCCATGGGGGAGTATCGGGGGTTAATTCTTCACTAACACTGACACTACTGCCATGAATTAATAAACAATCCAACTCGACAAAACCAAAATCGAGATTTCGTAGCCATTGCACCGTTTCTAAAGACACTGCGTCCCAGAGTTGCTTAGTGCTATCAATTCCATGTTTATGGATTAATTCCGTCGGTTCTCCTGTGGCTCCCAAACTGTGTAAAATTAGACATTGTTCTTCCCACCATCCCCGACAAACCTGCGGATATAAGTTATTTTTAGTGGGATAACGTATTTGTTCTACTAGCATTTCACTATCGGGATTAACACCGATAAAATCTCCTAAAATATATAAATTTTCTACAGTAACTGACCGTTGCTGAATATCTGCTAAGACCGCTTGATAGGCTGGTAAATTGCCTTGAATACCGCTTAAAATTGCCCACATAATTTCTTGATTTATCACAAATTAACGTTCGCAAACATGAGTCGGATCATCGGCTTTTTCCGCATATTCTAGACCCTTAGCCAATCGCCAAGCGAAAATAGGAGGTAAACCCGATGCTAAAATAGCCTGACAGGTTTCTTGATAGTTATAGGCCACTTCTCGCAGTTGTACCGCTGCCGTTTCTCGATCGTAAATCACATAGGTGGCATTTGGACGACCGTGACGCGGTTCTCCCACCGATCCCACGTTGATGATACGTTTAACTGGTGTGGTAAATTGCCGCGACTGTTCCCCATCGGGTTGATACACTTTTATTTGCAAGCTTCCCGCGTCGAGAGTGCGAATGTAGGGGATGTGGGTATGTCCACAGAATAAAACCTCTGTATCTACCGATAAAACCCGTTCTAAAGCCGTAAAAGCGTCCATTTCGGCTAAAAGGTACTCATGGTTACTTTGGGGACTACCATGGACAAAACAGAGGTGATCTAGCTTAAAAATTTCGGGCAGTTTTGACAAATAATTACGGTTTTCTGGGGTGATTATTTGATTTGTCCACTCATGAGCTAATCTACCCCGTTTTTCTGCTAAAAGCGACGGATAACTGCATTCACAGGCATTTAACCCCTCAACGATATCCTCATCCCAACACCCTTGTACTGTAGTAATCCCCAGTTGACGGATTTTTTCCACCACTTGGTTAGGATGGGGTCCATACCCAACTAAATCCCCTAAACAGTAGATTTCTTGACAACCCTGTTGGTCTAAATCTCGCAAAACAGCATCAAAAGCGGGCATATTGCCATGAATACAGGATAAAACGGCTATTTTCATCAGATTAACTCCATTTCTGGCTCTAAAGATTCTTGAAATTGTTGTTGATAATAAAAAAGTGCCTCATCGGACAGACAACAATCACTAAGGGTATCGGCAATTATCGCTTTATCGAGATTGCGACCGACGATTTCAATCCCACTAAAGCGATTCGGTCTCCCATCGAGATTTAAGGGGAAATTTAAGCTTTGAAAGTCTTTTTCTGGCCATTCATCCATAAATTCCCCATAAATACACTGACCATCGATGATATCGAAGATACTTTTAACCCGCAGCACTTCCCCATAGGCCCCTTGGGTTAATTCTGTCCAAAAGGTAGTTAAACTGGAAAAATCGAGGATTTCTCCCGTTAAAACGGCTCTATAAATCTGTATTTCTCGTTTTTTTAACCATTGATCACCTTTTATTGTTGTTTTGACGGGACTGATGACAATTTCATCGACGGGAACTTGTCCTTCGGGGATTTCTTCGTCTGGAGACGTAATCGCTACCCGATGACAATTGAGGGGTTTTAGAAAGCTTTCGAGGGATTGCGTGTCTAAATGCCATGGTACTTCCATATAGACCGTATTTTTAGCCGATAAACTGCTTAAACGGTCTTCTTCTTCCCTAGAAACACAGGACAACTGGGGAAATTCACTCTGTAAAGTGAGATGATCAATGGGAAAAGTTTCCGTCTGGGGACTAAAATATAGACTTGGCTGCTTGCTTTGGGCGATTTGTTGGCGAATCCAATGGGTTTTTCCCGCAGCTATACCCCCCGTCACCACGATAATCATTCTGCTCCTTCTTTATTGTGGTAATGATAATCATTCTAGCATAAGTTAGATTGGGGCAAGTAATCTTCCTTAACCAATCCTTTAAACTTAGCAAGCTGGGGAAAAATTGGCGGTTTTTTGGGATATTAATCCTGGTTATGGCTCTTTTCTGTAGGATACCATTGGGTTTGTCCATCGGGTAAGTCAACTAGGGTAACTCCCATCATTTTTAATTGTTCCCTTAATCGATCGCTTTCGGGATAGTTTTTTCAGCGAGAAAACGGGTTTCTTGAAGAGATCGTTTTCTCGCTGAATTGATCGCCGCAAAAATAAGGGTTAAATGGCATAAAATCTGTAAATAGACCATTTAATTGATTATTATTCATTCTTAATTTTCCTGACTACTGACTACTGGCTCCTGACTCCTAACCCTAACAACGATTTTTGATTTCTGCAAGAGGTCTATTCATAGTTTGTGCTTTTTAATTTTTTGAGAACTAGCCAAGCATTCGTTTAGTTGTGTCAAGATTTCCTCTTTATTTAAATTTCTGCCGATAAAAACTAACTGATTCTGAGGAGATGTATCCCATTCTACCGCTTGCAGATCGTAACGAAGACCGCTCAATTGAAAAATATGTTTTAAATCGCTTTGTTGAAACCAGAGAATCCCTTTAGCTCGAAAAACATTTATCGGCATTTTTTCCGTGAGAAAAGGTTCAAATTTATCTAGATTAAATGGTTTATCGCTAACAAAGGAGACAAAATTAAAGTCTTCAGGAGATTGATTATCACTGGAGATTGGGCGATTTTTTTGAAAGTCTCTCAACTGGACTTTATACAATTCTTCTTTAGTTAAACCTAGATCTAACAATAAACCCAAAGGAACCTGACCATAACTACTTTTTAGGAGTCTTATACCCTCTTTTTCTCGACGAATAAACTTTTCTAAATCATCTAATTTCTTGGGACTGACTCGATCTATTTTATTGAGAATTACCACGTCACCGTAACGAATTTGACTAAGGGCAATGTTACTATCAAAATGATCCGCAGTAAAGGTTTCAGAATCCACGAGGGTAATAATAGAATCTAAGCGAGTCAAATATTTTAACTCCGTGGCCAAGAAAGTGAGGATAATTGGTAGAGGATCGGCTAATCCTGTAGTTTCGATAATTAGATAATCTACGGGAATTTCTTTTTCTAAGACCTGATAGACCGTCTCAATTAAACTATCATTAATCGTACAACAAATACAGCCATTACTTAATTCTACCATATCTTCATCGATGGAAACAAGCAATTGAGAATCAATATTAATATCCCCAAACTCATTGACTAATACGGCCACTTTTAACCCTTCTTTATTGTCGAGAATATGATTTAGCAGGGTGGTTTTTCCACTACCCAAAAAACCAGTAATAATCGTCACAGGCATTCCCGATTTAGGTAAGCAAGGGAGGGAATCGGAGAGAGGAATTATCAAAGAACTCATGGCAGCTAACCCACTTGTAAGTTAATTAATTGGCAGAAAATAGGCTTTTCTAAACCCTGTTAAATTCGCCGTGAAGGTATCGATCTCCACTAATTGATCATTAAAAATAAATACAGGGATTTGCTGGTTTACACAAAAGTTTCAGAGATTAGCTTTAGATAGGATCGCTGTTTGCATTTTTTCTAATAAATCTGCCAGCTTCATCGAACCTAAATCACCCCCTTGTCGAGTACGAATGCTTAGAGTTTTACTGCTAACTTCCCGTTTTCCAATCACAGCTAAGACAGGTATTTTTTCTAGTTCTCCTGTACGAATTTGTTTACCTAAACGCTCACCACTTTTATCGATTTCTACTCGATAACCAGCTTGTTTTAACCGCATTGCTACCTCTAAAGCATAATCCTGTTGTTCATCACTAACGGGTAATAAACGGACTTGAATAGGTGCTAACCAGAGAGGAAAATCCCCCGCATAGTTCTCGATTAAAATACCAAAAAATCTTTCCAAAGAGCCAAAAATAGCCCGATGAATCATAATCGGTCTTTCCCGACTACCATCCCTAGCGACATATTCCATATCAAAGCGTTCTGGCAAGTTAAAATCGACCTGAATCGTGGAACATTGCCACATTCTACCGATCGCATCTTGAATTTTTATATCAATTTTTGGACCATAAAAAGCCCCACCTCCCTGATCCTCAATATAATCCCACTGTTTAGCATTTAATGCTTCAATTAAAGCCGCCGTTGCCAATTCCCAAACACTATCGCTTCCCACGGATTTATCGGGACGAGTCGATAAATTTACCTGATAATTAGTAAAGCCAAAATCGGAGAGAATTTTCTCGGTTAAATTTAAAACTCCTAGAATCTCTGCGGCAATTTGTTCAGGCAAACAAAAAATATGAGCATCATCTTGAGTAAAACCCCTTACCCGCATTAATCCATGTAAAACCCCCGAGCGCTCGTAACGATAAACTGTTCCTAATTCAGCCCATCTTAAGGGAAATTCTCGATAGGAATGGAGTTCATTTTGATAGGTTAAAACATGAAAGGGACAATTCATCGGCTTAATTTGATAGCTTTGCTGTTCTAACTCGATCGCCTCAAACATATTGTCGCGATAAAAGTCCCAATGTCCAGAAGTTTTCCACAGATCTAAATTAGCCAGATGGGGAGTATAAAGAAATTGATAACCGGCTTCTAAATGAGCTTGGCGCCAATAATCTTCGATTAAATAACGCATTGTTGCACCCCGGGGATGCCAAAAAACTAAGCCGCCACCGGCATCTTCTTGGATGCTAAATAATTTTAATTGTTGTCCCAATTTGCGATGATCTCGTCGCTGCGCTTCTTCTTTTTGTTGGAGATAATTTTGTAATTCTGCGGGGGTTTGCCAAGCTGTGCCGTAAATTCGCTGTAATTGCGGCTGTTTTTCATCTCCTCGCCAATAAGCACCCGCTACACTCTCCAAGACGAAAGCATCTGGGTTAATTTCCCCCGTCGAGTTGAGATGGGGTCCCGCGCACAGATCCCACCAAAATTCTTCTGGGGGAGAAACAACCCCATCAATTAACGAGGGTTCTCGATCGCTCCGTCCTGCGTCCGGACTACCGATAAAATAACGGGTAATGGTTTCTTCTGGGGGAATTCTCTCCAAAATTAACTTTTTGTAGGGTTGATTAAGGCGCTCGATTTCTGCAGCAATTTCGCTTCTTTCCACCACTTCTCGGATAATTGGCAGGTTTTTCCCGATAATTCGCCCCATTTCTGCCGCTATTTTCTCCAAATCTTCGGGGGTAAAGGGTGTTAGGCGATCGAAATCGTAGTAGAATCCCGTTTCTGTCCAGGGACCAATAGCGACTTTGGTTTCAGGAAAGAGAGTTTGTACGGCCATTGCTAAGATATGGGCGCAAGTATGGCGTATTTTTACGATTTTTTGCGAATCTTCTTCGATAACGGGGCTTTCTGCTAGGGGGTACTTAATCTGATTGACCATTGCTAGTTAAAATGATAATGATTATCATCTTAGCAGAGCAGGGCTGATGTCTGAGAGAAAAATGCACTCAACATCTATAAGCTATGTATATTAAGGGTTGAGTTCGTAATCATTCCCCTTATTTTTCAGACTGACTATACTCTGCTTAGATGTACTCCATAGCCAGCAAAAAGTGGCTCTCCTAGACTGGTTATAGCAAATGAGTAGTTTAAATGAGCCTAACTCCTTAAACAGTAGAGAATCCAACAAAATAAAAAGCTTTTTTATTAAAATTGCTTTTTTGAATTCCTAGTAAACTTTGCTACACAAGTCTCACAGTAATTATTGTGCTAATATATCATAACTACTCTAGAAGAGCCATGATTTATAATCGGCCAAGTGCTTATATTCATGACCCCGATTATCGCGTGGAACAGGAGGTGGTTGGGGTTGTCCTCGTTCATCTGGTGGAACAAACCGAGGTTGTTTAGCTTGACAAATTCTTAACTCAGCCCAATTTTCTAGACTTCTATTTTCTGTAAAATGTTCAAACTCATGTAGTGAATGAATAACAGGCGGCATTGTCAGACTTAATTCCGAACAATAATTAGTTTCCTCGATCATAAATTCAAATATTTGAGAAGCTGTTATTGCATCATAAAAGGAGAGAACCAAAGGAATAACAGGCTTATCTTTCAAATTATACGCTCGAACGGTTGCCGAAATTTGTTCTGTGGCTTCGTGAAATCTCATATAAAAATTGGCTAGTCCTTCAGGATGAAAACAGGCGCTAGTGTCAGCAGACATTAGCGAATTCTTGCATTCGATAATAATATAGGCATTAGGAAGGCATATCAAAAAGTCTGCTCGTTTTCCCGCTTTATTGATCGAGTCTGTTTCGTCAACAGGAATTCTTTCAAAAGATGTCGGAGCAATCTGGGGCAAAAAAACTGCTTCCAGATATGTTTCCACCGCATCACTTAAAATACCATCTCGTTTTTTTCGATTCTCTTCGTAGGGCGTAAGAATATTTGTGTTAATCTGGTTCCAGCAGGATTCAGACAAAGAAAAAGGATCGGGAAGACAGTATTTTTGTTTGCCAAGATATATAAATGGAATATCTAAAAAATAATTATAAAAGAATGGTTGATAAGGTTCTGATACTGTTTCTATACTTCGCTCAACTTTTGTCCAAAAACATTGAGAACCTTTTTTTGTAGATAGATTAAAAGGCAAGCTATTGAGTGAAATAAATTTTTCAAGATTCTCTTGAGTAATTCCCTGATCTTCGAGTTCTTTATCTATACTTATAGTCCGAGAAAAGTCGATAAGACCCCATTGCTCTCCATTGCTCATTCCCCATCCAATCGCCGACATAAATTGATTAAAGTAAACCTGGGTTGATAATCCCGCTCGCTGATAAAAAAGCTCAAGAATAAGAGGGTGTGATTGATGAATAATCTCCAATAATTTAATCGTGCGCTGAATACGAGCTATTGGTTTTCCAAATCCCGAATTTTGAAAAGCCGCCGAACGCTGACAGAAGAGTCCTGACGAATGGCGGCGCACTTTCTCTTTTGTGATAAAATCACTAGGCTTGATCGTCCAGTTACGAACTTTGTTTATATGATTTTTCTCGTATTTTGCAATGTTATTTACGATTTCTTCCGATTCTTTTTCCAACAGATTTTTGTCTGAAATTGTATGGTTCGGCCAACCAAAATAAACTTGAATCAAAGAATAGAATTCTTCTGGAATTATTTCTTGATCACGATGTATGTTTCCCGCACTAGCAAGAAGGATCAATCGAATCACATAATTTCGTGATGCGTTACTTTTTACCCATTCATAAGGACTACTCTTCCAGCTTTCCCACTCGCGCCAACAAATACTTGCTCCCATTTTTAAAATTGAATGAGAGTTATATCGACGAAGATAGTCTTTTAATTCTGTTATGTTCGAGAAGTTCATGAGAACGGGACGCGCGAGTTACCTAGTCTAATTGTAGTACATCGCTCCGGGACGATCGATCCCCCGAAAAGTGTCCATTCTAACCCTAACGAATTGGGTCTAGAATGCTATTGTAGTGATTTCAAATAAGTCCGATACACTCTCGATCGATAAAACCCTTATTCTATCTGGCATTGATATTCCCAATCTTAATTGAAATGACTATATCTCGAAAATTTACCGAGACAAGTCCAACTTAGACCAATCCTCGACTTCCAACGTGTTTCTCGCTCAAAATCCCGACAATCGATCGCCTCTTCCGAAAAGGCACGCGCTGGATGCACCGCACATTTCAAGCGATAATCCCCCGTACAAAAGGCGCAGCGACTACAGGGAATCCGATGCAGCTTTCGCAGTCGTCCCCGCGCTTCGGCAATGGCAAGAAAAAGGGCAGTAAAAAAGAATAAGAGAACCAGCCAAATAGCGATCGGACACAAAAGCGGTATTAGCCTTAACATAAATCTCGATTTTTGTCAATTAAGAAATAATTACAGTTTGCTCAGAAAGAAATTCCTGTCGGATTAGAGATCGCCAGAAACTAAAAATCTCTTGACTGACGCTGTAGGGGTGGGAATAGTGGAAAAAATAACGCCCTTTGGGACAACTCCAAATGCGATCGCCTGACTTTAACCAGGGTTGCCATCCCTGCAATAAATGCCGATCAATTACCGTATCGATATCTCCCCCACAGACTAACAGGGGTACGGGAACTGTACCCGGGGCTAAATGGGCATTCTGGTAGAGATTATGGGGAGAAAGGGACAATAATTCCCACTTCCCAATCCTGTCTCCTATGACGGCTAATAGCTAGTTAACGTCCCGTTAATTTCACCACCCCAATGCCCCCAAAGTATAGACCCAAGACCGCCCCTGCTAACAGGGATTGGGTGAGAGGATCTGTGGAAGGGGTTAAAATTGCGCCTAAAATCACCGCACCCAAAACCACGAAACGCCACCCCGATAACATCGTTTTCGAGGAAATAATGCCTAAAAAGCTCAAAATCAATTGAATAACGGGAATTTGAAAGGCAATGCCGGTACTAAACAGTAAAAGTAAGACAAATTCAAAATAGCGCTCGATCGACCAAGCTTGTTCGACCACTTCCGCCCCATAATTGACAAAAAAGTTTAAAGCGGCGGGAATCAGGGCAATATAGGCAAAAAATAAACCAGCAAAAAATAAAACACTCGATCCTAACACCACCGGGACAATTAAACGCCGTTCGCGACGGGTTAACCCCGGCAACACAAAGAGGATAATTTGCAAGAGAATGACGGGACTAGCCACCAGTATGCCGCTATATCCAGCTACTTTTAGGGAGACGAAAAAAAATTCCCCCGGAGCTAACTGCAAAAATTTTACCCCTTGAGCGGGGACTTCTAGCACTTGCACTAGGGGTTTAACGAAGATAAAACATCCCACCGCACCTACAGCCACAGCAATTAAACTATAAAAAATCCGGCGCCGCAACTCCTCCAAGTGGTCAAATAAGGACATTTCCACTTCTCCGGGTAATTCATCGAGGAATTCCGGACTGTCTGGGGGTGGGGTTTTTACTTCTGTCGATGACATGGCTTTGGCTCGATCGTTCTCTACTCAAGCCTTTATCCTAGCATTGATAACCCTTAGCTATCAGCCGTCAGCTATCAGAATCATTCCAACATCGTCGGGTTTGCTCGGTGACAGGTTGCCAATCCAGAACTCAACCCACCAGACTTGCCCTGAGCTACGTCGAAGGGCGGCATCGCACTCTAACCCACAGCTTCAATAAATGTGCATGGTGCGTTCCCCAAAATCGATCAGTGGAGCAGTAGGGTTTGCATTGTTGAAATTGACGGATATAATTTAGTTAATTTGATACGAGCATCTTCGGTAGTTAATTGCCAATCAACAGGAGAAGAAGATTGATTTCTTTGTTGTTCCCAAGCCTCCACTTCTTGGATTAAAGTTTCCTTGTCAGAAATACATCGGTTGAGACACTGTCTATTTAAAACACTCAACTCAATTTCCGCCATATTTAACCAACTTTCATGTTTAGGATTGACACTCTGCGCGCTAAAGCGACGCAGATTCTAGCACAGAATTAGACCAAAATCTAATTCTGATGGGCATTGTCAAGATGCCTCTAGTAACTCTGCTCAAATCTAATTT
>JAADBR010000047.1 GCA_009995705.1 Microcystis aeruginosa W13-11 | reverse complement strand
ACTGTTTCTCAAATGCCTTTTTTCGCTCCTTATGTTTATTTTTATGCTCACTTTGATTTTTTCTCTCCGTAATTTCTCTCTGTGACAGCTTAGGGTGCGGAATGTGGGATTGAAAGAGTCGATAAAAAATCGTGTCAGTTTTCATGCTTTTATTTCTTCATCCGCGCTTGTTCTTAAACCGCATCAACGGACTGGTTAAACGATCGCACAATCGAGACGATCCGATCAGCTTCCTGATCATTAAACATCCCATCTAGCCCTTGGGGATGGTTATCGGTAAAGGGAGGCTCGTAGAGCGCCCCCGGATTCATAATTCCGTTTTTAGTGAGGATATCGATGATATTTTCGATAAAACGGATTTGATTGGCCGAGAAGTTTGTCCCCTGCAAATAACGGCCAAAAGCTTGTTTAGCCGCTTGGCGATCGAGTCCGACGATTTCCCGAATCAGGAGTTTGAGGCTTTTTGTCTGGCCAAAAACTTCCTCAAAACGTTGACGACTCTCAATTTCTGCGGCCGAAAATAGCATCTCCTCTAGGGCAGATAAATCCATCTCTGTGAGGGGGATATTGCGCTTCAGCTTGGCAATTGCTAGGTGATCCTGATGCTGACGGATATAGGCCTCGACTTTCCGGCGATACTGTTCACGACTAAAACCGGTCTGATGGGTGGGAATATCGACAATCTGCACCTCCCCCATCTCATCGACAAAATCGGTGATCACGCTCTGCTGCTTTTGGCGATCGATAAACTTGACCAGATCCCGGACACGCACCCGAATCCTCTCCACCATTGACGGCGTTACCCCGGTCCACCAGTTTTCCGCCTGCACCTCGCGAATAAAGGCCAATTGCCCCTTAATCATGGGTATATCGGGCTTAGTCTCCAGTTGACAGAGAATGTCGCGCACTTTGTCCCGCAATCGCTCATAACTACGGGAGGCCTTGAGAATGGCTAATTGCAGTTTCACACAAAGAAGATCAAATTCCTTGGACAGGGGATCCTCATTGGGCAAACTATTGGGTAGGCCAGCCAAGGAGTCGGCAATAGTGGCCACGTCCTCCTGACTCAGGTTGTTCCAACGATCGCGCTGACTAAAGGTTTCCACCTGCGGCAAGCGACGACGCACCAGAAAATTATCCCGGGGCATGGTGGCCACGTGTTGATGGAGTGCATCGAGCAAACTCGTGTATAGGTCGTCGGATCGATTGACTTTGTAACTAGAGGACTGCTCTCTTGCCCTAGGTGTCGCGCTTGCCCCGGCGGGAGCGAGGCGCGTTGCCAACTCGAGGCGATGTTTAACTAGGCGACTGGTGAGGCTTTCGGGTATTTTCTCGCTTGTTTCATCGATATCCTGCTGGAAATACTCGAAATTACCGCACAGATCGAAGACCAGAAACTCGGTTTTATCGTTGCCAGGGCCGAACAAATCCTGACAGAGACGAGTCCCGCGCCCGATCATCTGGTTAAACTTCACCCGGGAGAATACGGGCTTAAAAAAGACCAAATTGACCACTTCTGGCACATCTACGCCGGTATCGAGCAGATCCACCGAGACGGCGATAATTGGTTCTTTATTGACCTCGCTAAAGTCGTCTAGGAGACTTTGGGCGTAGTTATCGTGACTGTCAATAATTTTGGCAAAATGACCTTTGTAGTGAGGATAGTTACTATTAAAGCGATCGCAGATAAATTGGGCGTGTCGGTGATTACGGGCAAAAATAATCGTTTTCCCCAATCGATCGCCACTGTTGACCTTTAGCCCCCGTTCCATCAAAATTCTTAACGCTTGATCCACGGTGTCGATATTGAATAACCATTGATTAAGGGCAGCTGCGTTAATTTCCCGCGGTAGTTCGCCGCTTTCCTCGTCGCGAAACTTCTCCTCGTAGGCCAGCTGCTCCTCTGGGGTTAGCTCGCTGTATTTAACCCCGGTACGCAGGAATTTAAACGGCACAGTAACACCCTTGGGCGGTACAAGATGGCCATCCCTAACTGCATCCTCTAACTCGTAGGCGAAGGTAGGAACCCCCTGCTGTAGCTGGAAAATGCGGTAGGTATCACGATCTACTTCCGAGCGTGGTGTGGCAGTTAGTCCCACCAGCAGAGCATCGAAATAATGGAAGATTTCGCCGTATTTCCGATAAATGGAGCGATGAGCCTCATCGACGATCACGAGGTCAAAATACCCCACCCCAAACAGTCGCCCATTTGCATCCATGCGATCGATGGCGTTGAGTATGGTTTGATAGGTGGAGAGGATGACGTTAGCCCCCGTCACGTCTTTGCTGCGGGTCAGATCCAGGACGGTAACGCTGGGTAGATGACGCTGAAAGGCTCGGTATGCTTGGGTTAATAGGGCATTGCGATCGGCTAGAAACAGGACTCGGTTTACCCAATTGGCGCTCTTGAGCAGTTCCACCAATGCGATCGCAGTTCGGGTTTTGCCGGTTCCGGTGGCCATGACCAATAGGGACTTACGGCCGCGCTTTTCTTCAAAGGTTTCGGTGATGCGACGGATGGCCTCTTTCTGGTAGGGACGGCCGACGATATCCTCGTTAATTTGGCTAGTGCTGAGGGGTTTACGGTGGGAACGGCGGAAAATTAGCCGTTCTAGCTCGGTTTTTCCCAGGAAACCAAGGACGGGGCGGGGGGGATAGGTATGATCATCCCAGAGATAGGTTTCTGGCCCGTTACTGTAGAAAATAACGGGGCGCTGGCCGTAGTTTTTTTCTAAGCAGTCGGCGTAGAGTTTGGCCTGATGTTGGCCGCTGTCGGGGCTTTTGCTGGTGCGTTTTGCCTCCACGAGGGCGAGGGGTTTACCGTCGTCACCCCATAGTACATAATCGACGAAACCGCGCCAGGTATCCCCCGCTTTTTGGATGGGCATCCCCCACACCTCGAACTCTGTGGCGTTGGGGGCTTTGGTATCCCAGCCGGCTTCTTGGAGTAGTACATCGATCAGATAATGGCGGGTGTCGGCTTCGTTGTAGTCGTGGTTATCGGCGATCGCATTATTTTGGGCGAGGAGGGCATCCCGTTCGGCCTTAGCGGCCGCGAGTTCGGCCTCGGTTTGGCACTGTTTTGCTTCGGCCAATTGGCGCAGGGTATCGCTTTGGGACAGGCGTTTTTCTAGGTCTTGCAGTTCTTTTTGACTGGGGACGGCGAAACTGGGAATTTTCTGGTGATCGAAGCTAATATCGCCCAATTCTCGCCCATTCTGCCCATAGTAGCGCACCAGCCAGTAGGTGAGATGAAAGAGTTCCTCGATCAGGTGCAGGGAGTCGCGATCGCTGATTTGGCCGCCATGGTGGGCGGCGCTATTGCCGACTTTGTGGATGGTGCGAATTTTGCCGAAAAGTCCTGGTTTAAGGTTATCTTTAAAGGTTTGCTCGTGGATGAGAGCGCCTAGGCTATTGTCCCGGGGCAGTTGTAGATAGGGGTCGTTTTCATAGAGCCAGCAGACCATTTGTTCTAGGACAAAGCGGCTATAGAAGCAACTGGCCCGGGGGTTGCTGAAGACTAATCCCTCGGCCTGGGCCGCGTGTTCGTACAGTTGCGGGAATTGATCTCGCAGGAAGGAGAAGTTTGACACCATATTGCGCTCCCCAGTCTATAACTTTATTATACTAAATCCGTTGAGTACAGGCTAGTTATGAGGAGAGGCAAAAGGCAAGAGGCAAAAGGCAAAAGGCAAGAGGCAAAAGGCAAAAGGCAAGAGGCAAAAGGCAAAAGGCAAGAGGCAAAAGGGAATAAATAATCAGTTTTGAATAACTGGATTTAGTATTATTCCCAAAGTTTTGGCTATCTCTATCTCTGGCTAAATTTTTGGCTCTTCTGGTTTCTGTGTGGAAACGAGGTCTATACTGATAGTTTCTTCCGCAAAATAGTCCTAAAAGTCTTGCCCGATAAGCACTTCACGATTCCATAAGCAAAGATTATCACACAAAGTCGAGAAGAGCCAATTTTTTCCCACAAAGGTTGAAAATTATTCTCGATTTGACAAATTTTCCAAGTCAGCTAAATCTTGTAGTCTTCCTGACGCTTTTTTATTTTTTTTGAGGCTTTCTAAATCAATAAAGTTAACGACTACATCATTCATCTTGATTTCTATTTTAGTTTGATAGCAGGTCATAAAATCTATGCCGTCTGGAGTGGTAATTAAGTCTATTCGACTAGGAGGATAACCTAATTGAATAATTTGGTCTGGTGTTTGGAAATCTTCCGCAGTTAAACCTAAACTACCAAAGCCAAATTCTGTTAATGCCCTCATCAATTTTTGGGTATTTTCCGAACTCATTTCGATCCAAATGTCAATATCTTTGGTATAGCGAGGATGACCATGCACCGCTACAGCATAACCGCCAATGACCAAATATTTTACCTGATTATTGTTTAACAATTGTATAAATTCTTTGAAGTCTTGGTTCAGCATTATATTTATATTGGTGGTATTGTTGGCGAATTTGTTCTAACGCTTCTAATCGGTTTTGATAGGATTGTTTTTGCCAATAGTTAAAGTCATTATTTTGCTTTTTGATGTTAACTTTGTTAATTACTTTTTCCATTATTTTACTCCAAATGTTGCCAATTTAAAAACAGCAAGTTCGGTTATTTTATCTAGGTTTTTCCCGCGTGACAGTGTGAGATGATAGGAATCTTGGTTAATTGTCCAACGGTCTTTTTTAATGGCATTTCCCACAAGATTATGGCAGTAATCCGCCGGCTGCCATGGCTACAGTTCCCCCCTAAATGCTCTTTGTAAAAGGGAATTAAAGAGATTTTCGGATTCTTTAAATAGCAATTTTTGTCTGTCCGTGCATTTCTGTTGGGAAACAGCAAAACTTGCATATTTACGTTGTAAGACTATTGGAGGAATGGGAATTACAACTTTTCTTAGCTCTTTCTGTCTAATTCCCTTAACCGTACTACCTGTAGATCTGCGCTCAATTTGGTCACGAACAAATGAACTCTGAAGAGTGCCAAACAAATAGGTATTATCAAGAATATTAGATTTACCTCGCATCAATAGAACTCTTTGAGCCAAAGCAATATCAGGATCATCAACTTGAGCGACTTCTCCTAGCGGGGCTTCTGTCGTAAAAAGAACATCACCTAATTGTGGCAAACCTCTACGCATCCATGAGTCATAATTTTCTCGGGCAATGAATTCATTGGGTGGCTGTATTCGACCATTTTTGATTATTTTTGCTGTAATAAGTGGAACACCTGAATTACCTTTTGTGGGTGTTTTTCCACGATAATCAATGAATCTCTCAATACACTTTTCTAGAGGGAGAAAACAATCCTGTCCATAATGTTCCCTGAAATTTCTTTCAGAATCACCGAACATCTCTATAAATGTCGATTTTAACAACTCCTCAGTCAACCGAATCGCCTCTTTGCGCTTGCGTCGCACCCCATCCGCTTTATCTAAAATTGCCGCAATTCTTCGCTGTTCTTCGAGAGGTGGGAGGGGGATTTTCATCTCTTTTAGATGGCTCGGCCCATAATTCTTGATTGCTGTTCCAGTAGATGCTTTCTCAATTTGTCTAATGTATAAAGGAGACTTAATAAACCACTTCAAAAAGACTCTATTTAATACATTTTCATCAAGTGAGCGAAAGCGAATTACACTCGTGTTAAGCATTATTGGTAAATCCTGCAAACGGATTTCAGCCAATTTTCCTAATGTTCCTGAACTGGATACAACATAATCTCCTGCATTTAGTAAAAAATGCTCATACTTATTATTAAATTCCTCTTCTTTAACGAACTGGCAAAGCTCTTTTATGATCACGCCTTCATCAGTCAAAGTCCTGATATTTAAAAATGGAATTCCGCTTGTTCCATATTGCCAATTTCTTAGTCCAGGCCCTTCTTGGAAATAAACTACATCCTTAAGAGGGACACAATCAAATGGTGTTGTGATTTTCATAACATCCCCCTTAACACATCCAAACCCTGACGAATCTCATTTCTAAACATAAATCAAACATCCTTTCGGTTGACTAAAACGGTGGGTTACGACGGATTGTTAGATTGACTTTAACGCCTAGATTGTTGCCGTCTAACCCACCCTACTATGAACTCTTCTACCTTCAATGGGTAGGGTGGGTTAGCGATAGCGTAACCCACCACTCTCTTGGAATCTAAATGCCGACAAATCTTATTTCTCAGCATAAATCAAATATCCTTTCGGTTGACCGCTTCGATAGTATCCGGTAGAGGGATGGGAAAATGTTCCTGTTCATAGGCATCAACCAGTGTGGCAAGCAAATCTAAGCGCGCTGCTTCTGGTGTCCCCGGAGGTACTTCCAGAAGCGACTCAATCTCCAGTAAAGCGGCCTCATACTCGGATTCGGTTTTGAGAGGATGTAGGTCTAATGGCTGTAGATTTTTCATCTCCTAATCTCCTAACATCTCCTCTAATGCGTCCAAATCCTGACTAATATCAGCCTCTAAAGCCCTTAACTTCTGTAAAATTACCTTTGGAGGCTCATAGCTCACCTCTTCGTACTCTATCTCCTTATAACGGTTAATTGATAGATCATAAGCATTGGCTTGAATCTCCTCGCGAGGCACAAAAAACGCCTTCGCTTTGCGGTTGGTGTCCTGAGCGGAGTCGCGATTATGCCAACAGCGCAGCAAATCCGGGATATCATTATCGGCGATCGGTTGGCGTTTATCATCGAGAGAGAAACCATCCGCCACCATGTCATAAAACCAAACCAAGTCAGTCCCCTTTTCTTTTACCCCCAGCTTCGTAAAGATGAGAATTGCGGTAGATACCCCCGCGTAAGGTTTAAACACCCCCGACGGCATCGATATCACCCCCTCTAGCTTATGTTCTTCTACCAAGATGGTGCGGATGTCCCTGTGGGCCTTCGACGAGCCAAATAGCACCCCATCCGGCACAATTACCGCGCCTTTTCCCCCCGTCTTCAGCAACCGCAAAAACAGGGCCATGAATAATAACTCGGTTTTAGTGGTGTCGATGATTTTCGATAAATCCTTGGCAATAGTAGATTTCTCCAGCGAACCCTTAAACGGTGGATTAGCCAGAATCATGGTAAAACTATCCTCTACTCCGGCGTGATCCTCCGATAGGGAATCCCGGGCCTCGATAATCGGCTGCTCGATACCGTGTAACATCAGGTTCATACTGCCAATGCGTAACATCGTCGCATCGAAATCAAAACCGTGGAACATTTGGTTATTGAAATGCTCTAGGTTGCCGCGTTCATGGAGCAATCGTCCCCCCTCGCTGTCCTTTAACTCCCGCACATACTCGGCAGCCGCTACTAAAAAGCCTCCTGTGCCACAGGCCGGATCACAGATAACCTCCCTCGGTCCGGGTGCTAATAACTCCACCATCATTTTGATAATATGGCGCGGTGTGCGAAACTGTCCGTTAGTCCCGGCTGTACTCAGTTTTGAGAGCATATACTCGTAAAGGTCGCCCTTGGTGTCGCGATCCTCCATCGGGATTTTTTCGATTTGCTCGATTACTGTTGCCAGTAGTGCTGGAGACGCGATGAGAAACACCGCGTCCTTCATGTGTTTAGCGTAGGTGCTACCCTTGGACAATTGCCCCAGATCTTTGATAAAGGGAAACGCTTCATCCCGGACAATCTGGAGCATTGTCTCGGCATCATCGAGATTTTTGAAGTGGGACCAACGGATATGCTGTTGGCTGGGGGTAAAGGTTGGATTTTCGAGGTTTTCGCCTAATCTTTGGGCTTTGCGCTCCTTAGCTAGTTCTAGGTCATCTAGGCGCTTGATAAAGAGTAAATAGGAAATCTGCTCGATTACCGAAAGCGGGTTACTAATGCCGTTATTCCAGAAGGTTGTCCAAAGTTTATCTATTTTGGATTTTAATTCGCCGGTGATCATCGCTGTTTATTTGTTCACTGCTTTTAATATTGCAGTAATATTGTACTAAAAATCGGGGTTTTTCTTGGGTTTTCTGGGTAAAATATATTCTAAAACTGGCGAGGGGGTGGAACGAACCACAAAGACACAAAGGACACAAAGATCGATCGCTCCTATATAAGTTAAAATTATCGAACAATTATGAAAGGAATTAACTTTGTGATTAATGAAAAAGGGGAAAAGAAAGCTGTTCTCATTGACTTAGAAGAATGGGGAGAGCTTTGGGAAGACTTTTCTGATATTTTAATCTCTCGTAGTCGAGAAAATGAATCAGAAATTTCTTGGGATGAATTAAAACAAGAATTAGGGTTTGCTGAATAAGTCCCCAGAGGGAATCTAGGAGTCACACAGTTGGCAAAATGGTAGTTTCGTCGCTTAGTTCCTCAATTTTATCTGGCGATCTTGCCTAGCGATCACTAATGAAAGTGCAAGGTTTTTGAGTCCCTATAAAGTCCCTAAACCCTTTTCTAGCAAAGCTTCTAATGATATGCAGCAAACCCTACTTATAGCATCATTGGATTTTACTAACATTGAGAATACTTAAACCAATGATCTTATCCCCTTGATAACGAATAATCACATCATTATCTGTTAATTCGCTATCATCCGCAGGTAAAGATGGTTGATAAAAATTGATATACAAAACATCTGCTTTTGCATCATAAGCTGTCCAAAAATCTTGCTGAGGCAGAGCGTGAATCATCTTGGCGAAGTTAAGATAGGATTGAATATTAATGCTAGTTATGGCCATATTTGTTGCCTCTTGGTTAATTCACGAAGACGACGGGTTAAATAAGCAGTAATAATAAATCCCCCATCTGATAATTCCTGATAAACAACGATTAGATATTTTCCAGAAACTATTTGTTTAACTGCCAACAATTCCTGATGGTTTCCTACTAGGATTTTCTCAGGATAGCGAATGGTTTCCAATATCTCCGCTTGATAGGATACTAATTCACTATAGCCGACTGATAATGTGTTTCCATCTCTCCTCTGTCAGACGAATTAAAACCCCATTCTGAGAAGTTGCATAAAGATTCATAGGTTCCGATTCAGTGTAAATAGACCTTTAAACCACACTTTCAAACCAACCGAATCTTATTCCACCGTGACACTTTTGGCTAAATTGCGCGGCTGATCCACGTCTAAACCACGACGGTACGCGATATGATAGGAGAGCAATTGTAGGGGAATTACTGTTAGAATTGGCGATAATAATTCTTCAATTCTTGGCACATACAGCAAATCATTAAAGACTTTGGGTGCTTCCGTATCACTGTCAGCAACTACTCCCAATAACCGCGCATCCCTCGCTTTTGCTTCCTGTGCATTGGAGAGAACCTTATCATAAACTATCCCAGGCATCGCAATCGCTACTACAGGAACTTTTGCATCTAAAAGCGCAATTGGTCCGTGTTTCATTTCTCCGGCTGGATAGCCTTCTGCATGAATATAACTGATTTCTTTGAGTTTTAAGGCCCCTTCTAAGGCAATGGGGAAATTAATCCCCCGTCCCAAAAAAATAAAGTCCTGGGTGTCATTAAATTCATGGGCCAATTCTTCGATCGCTTTTTCCTGTTTTTCTAGGACAGTTTCGATCAATCTTGGCAGCGATCGCATTCCGTTAATAATTTCCTCAATTCTCTCTAAGGACAGAGTTTGACGACGATAGGATAAATCCAAAGCTAAGAGATAAAAACCCAATAACTGGGCGGTAAAACTCTTAGTTGCCGCCACCCCAATCTCGATCCCCGCTTGGGTATTAATGGTCTGATCGACCATTTGTGCTAGGGTACTTTCGGGGCGGTTAGTAATCCCGATAATCCGGGCCTGATATTTTTTTTCTAACCCTAAACGACGCTGTTTTTCCGTTTCCAAAGCCGCTAAAGTGTCGGCTGTTTCCCCTGATTGTGTCACCCCGATAGTTAAAGTATTGGGCATCAGGGGGGTGGGTGCATAGCGAAATTCCGAGGCGTACTGTACCCTTGTGGGAATACCCGCCAACTGCTCAATCAAGTATTTACCCACTAAACTAGCGTGCCAACTGGTTCCACAGGCTAAAATCTGAATATGTTCTAAATTATCGTAAATTTCTTCAGAAAAATTAATATTTATCGGGTTGACATTATCCCCATTTTGTGCTGTCCAATGGGGATGCAGATAGGTCCCTAAACAGTCGCGCACCACTCCGGGTTGTTCGTGGATTTCCTTGAGCATGAAGTGACGATAGCCCTGTTTTTCTACGTTGGTCGGACTCCAATCGAGGACTCTGGGGCTTTTACGGACTCTTTTCCCTTCAAAATTATAGATTTCTACTCCCAAGGGTGTTAACCGAGCGATTTCGCCATTATCAAGGGACAGCACTGCCCGGGTATGGGGAACCAAAGCACTGACATCGGAGGCACAGAAAAACTCTCCTTGACCAAAACCGATGATTAAAGGGGCGTGTTGCCGCACCACAATCAATTCATCGGGATAATCGGGACTAATCACCCCCAGGGCAAAAGCACCCTCTAAACGCTCAATTGCCCTTAAAACTGTCTTGAGGAAAGGACTCACCCCTAAGTCTTCTTCATCGCTAGGTTTTGGTAGATAACTGGCGATTAGATGGGGAATAACTTCTGTGTCGGTTTCCGAGTCAAAGATACAGCCTTTTTCCTTTAATTCTGTTCTTAATGCCTGAAAATTTTCGACAATGCCATTCTGTACCACTGCCACCCGTTGACTGTTATCGGTGTGGGGATGGGCATTACTTTCTACGGGTTTGCCGTGGGTTGCCCAACGGGTGTGACCGATGCCAATTTGGGAGGGATTAACTTCCTGTTCTAATTTTTCCCGTAGATTGTAGAGTTTGCCCTGGGCCCGGACTCGATGTAATTCACCTTCGAGAATTGTGGCAATCCCTGCCGAATCATAACCCCGATATTCTAAACGTTCCAATCCAGCTAGGAGAACATCGATCGCTGTTTGGGTTCCGATATAGCCAACAATTCCGCACATTCTTTCGCTCACCCCATTTAGGCTAAGTCCAATCCATTCTATCGCAAGCTTGACACTTATTTGCTTAGAGGCTCAAGACGCAGGGGTAAGGGCAAAGTTTCCCTTCTAGGAGATTGGGATGTGGGGAGAGGGGAGAATAAATACAAGCAATATAGACCACTCAGCAGCACACTTTGTTCTTTTTGTCAAAAAAACTTTCTCTTTGCAACAAAACTACACAATTAATTGATCAACGGGTTGGCCTAAAAAAGGCTCTTTAACCTCCATTTATTGCTGTTGCTGAATAGGTCAGTGTAGGTTTAGCAAGGGGTTTCAGAAGCAGCAGACAGCTAAAACCCCTAAAAGGCACGGAAAAGCCCATCATTTCATACTGCGAAATTATACCATAATCGCTGGAAGTATTGCAACCTCGTAAACAAATGAGAATTATTTTCAATAAATTCTTAAGAAAAGATAAATATTGCGAAATGTAAATTTAAATATTCTCAACTATTAAAGCTTGTTTGATATAAAAAACTTATAAAAAGTGGTAATTTTTACTGACTGATCACTGATTACTGATTACTGATTACTGACTGAGAGAAACTTTAAACAGGAGTGACAACTGCTGTTAAAGCCGCCGTAACCGCGTCCATCGGTTGATTGCCGTCGATATGGTTAAGAGTCCCTCTTTGACGGTAATAATCTAAAACGGGAGCAGTTTGGTCGATATAAACCTGTAGGCGACGGGCGATCGTTTCTTGAGTATCATCTTGACGACCCCGTTGCATAAGACGCTCAATTAAGACCGTATCCGGTACAGCCAAATTAAGCACAAATGTGTGACTATCGGCCAATTCTTCCAGTAATGCGTCTAAAAAGCTCGCCTGTGCCACCGTGCGGGGAAATCCATCAAGAATCCAACCCTTAGCACTGTCAGGCTGTTTTAAACGTTCCTGAATCAAACCTAACAACAACTGATCGGGGACTAATTCCCCCTTTTCCACATAAGCTTGTGCTTGCTGACCAAGTTCTGTCTTCTCTGTAATTGCTTGACGTAAAATTTCACCGGTAGAAATATGGGGAATCGTCAGAGATTCCGCTAATTTTGCCGCTTGGGTTCCTTTTCCCGATCCGGGCGGTCCCAAAAATATCACACCGATCCGTTTGCTCATGGATTAAATATAGGGTTTTAAGGAAAAAAATAACCAGCAACCGCTAAAAGGTCACTGGCTGACCATCTAACTACCGTTTAATCATGTCCTCATAGCGTTGAGACATGACATAGGTTTGAATTTGTTTCGCCGTATCGATCGCCACCCCCACCAGAATTAACAGGGAAGTTGCCCCCAAACCGCGAAAAGTGGTGACACCGGTGGCGCTTTCTACCAAAGTCGGAATCGTAGCCACCAAACTTAAAAAGAGAGCGCCCAAAAGGGTGAGACGATTCAGCACCCCTTCCAGATAATTAGTAGTAGCGGTCCCAGGACGAATCCCCGGAATACTAGTCCCCATTTTTTTCAGGTTTTGGGACATATCCTTGGGGTTAACGATCAAGGAAGCGTAGAAGAAACTAAAACCGAGAATTAGTAAGCTATAAAAAGCCACATAACCCCAACTATCGGGACGCAGGGCATTAACCAACTGGACTAAAACCTGACCGACCGGGTTATCCGTGGGTAAAGCTTGCACCAATTGGAAAGGTAACACCAACACTGCGGAGGCGAAAATAATCGGCATCACGCCCCCTTGATTGAGTCGTAGGGGTAGATAACTGGTTCTTTCCCGATAGAGACGACGACCCACCTGACGACGGGCAGAAACAATAGGAATCCGACGGGTTCCCTCCTGAACAAAAACAATACCGATAATCATCACCAAGAAAACCAGCAAGAGAATCACCACTTGAGCGATCGCTTGTCGGCCACCCTGTTGAGCAAAAGTAATCGTATCACCGAGGGTTTTTGGTAAAACGGCGACAATGTTGACAAAAATCAACAAAGATGCTCCATTTCCCAGACCGCGTTCCGTAATCAGTTCCGAAATCCACATCACGAACATAGAACCGGCCACTAAAGCGAGAACCGTAGCGGCGATCGAGGGTAAAGTTCCAGCCACAACGCCGTTAGCCACCAATAAACCAAGAGTAATACCGATGCTTTGAATAATTGACCAACCAAAGGCAATATAACGGGTAATTTGGGCAATTTTTCGCCGTCCTGCTTCTCCTTCATTTTTCTGTAAATCTTCCAAAGAAGGAAGGGCAGCGGTGAGCAGTTGCACGATAATTGAGGCGTTGATATAGGGAAGAATGCCGAGGGCAAAAATCCCCAACGTCGATAATCCTCCCCCGGTAAACAGGTCAAGGATTCCCAAAGCGGTGTTACCTTGAATAATTTCTGCTAATCTTGCGCGATCCAAACCGGGTATCGGTACAAACATCCCAAAACGGAGCAGAATCAGTAAACCCAATGTAATCAACAAGCGACCGCGTAAACCGGCCGCCTGTGCCATTTGCATAAACGTTTCCTGTGCCGTGGGAGCCTTATCACGACTGACGACCATTAACAGTTACCTCTAGTGCAGTTTTTTTATGGGAAAAAGTAATCGAAGGGGAAAACTTTCTCGATTTTTTTAAGATTTCCCCTGTGTTTCTTATGATATATCAATCCGGTCTTGGGGATTGGGTGTTAGGGTGTGGGGTGTGGGGTATGGGGTGTGGAGGGATGGGAAGAATAAATAAAAATAATCTTCCGCCTTCTGCCCTCTGCCGACCGCATCCTATATCTCCTGGGAAATTTATATCTGTTCCCAAGTCCCTTGAGCGGCGGTAATTTTCTCTTTAGCACTATGGCTAAAAGCAGCGGCCTTCACCTTGAGAGGAACGGTAATTTCACCATCACCCAAAACTTTTAAAGGTCCGTCGTTACTGGTGAGAATTTTAGCTTCTAGGAGACTTTCCAGGGTAACTTCCGTATTAGCGGGTAAAGAAGCTAATTTTTTCAGATTAACGATCGTGTATTGACGGGGGTTAACCAGAGGAAAATGCTTTAATTTCGGCACCCGACGATAGAGGGGCATTTGTCCCCCCTCAAAACCGGGACGAGTTCCTGTCCCAGAGCGAGATTTTTGTCCGCGCATTCCTAGGCCGCAACTAGCACCCTGGCCGGCCGAGATACCCCGTCCCACACGACGACGGCGTTTAGTGGACCCCGGTTGGGGGGCGATTTCGTGGAGTTTCATGGTGATTTCTTTAGGTGTACAAATGTTCTACAGATACGCCTCGATCCTTGGCCACTTCCGAGAAAGTGCGGAGGGTTTCCAGGGCGTTAACGGCGGCTCTAGCGTTATTGAGGGGGTTATCGCTACCGAGTTGTTTAGCGAGGATATTTTTCACCCCAGCTAATTCTAAAACGGTACGGACAGCACCCCCAGCAATAACCCCAGTCCCTGGAGCAGCCGGACGCATAAGCACTTGAGCGCCACCGGAAGCGCCCCGGGTGAGGTGAGTGATAGAACTAGCCTTGGTTAAGGAGACTTCAATTAGTTGTTTTTTGCCATCGGCCACACCTTTACGGACGGCCCCGATCACATCCCCTGCTTTGCCGACTCCCACTCCCACCTGGCCGTTTTCATTACCGACCACGACGATAGCCCGGAAGCTGAGTTTTTTACCACCCTTAACCACTTTACTAACCCGGCGGATCTGGATGACCCGCTCTTGCCAAGTGGTTTCTTTTTCTTTTTCGCGGTTGCCTTTGCGACGTTTTGCCATAGTTTTATCAGTGTTGAAAGGATATTTTAGAAGTTTAAGCCGGCTGACCGAGCCGCTTCTGCTAAGGCTTTGACGCGACCGTGATAGAGATTGCCACCGCGATCAAAAACCACTTGTTCAATGCCTCTTTCTAGGGCCCGTTGGGCCACCAGTTTACCCACGGCAGCCGAGGCCTCTTGGGTAGCGGTGGACTCTAATTCCCCGCGCAAGGTGGTCTCTAGGGTAGAAGCAGCCGCGAGGGTATGTTGGGCCACGTCGTCGATAATTTGGGCGTAGATGTGGTTATTAGAACGAAATACGGATAAACGCGGCCGTTCAGCAGTGCCATTAATTTTGCGACGCACACGCTGGTGACGACGACGGACTGATTCTTTGCGACTAAGTTTCATGGTTTATTTTTTACCTCCTTTACCGCCTTTAGCACCTTTACCGCCAGCTTTACCAACTTTGCGACGGACGACTTCACCAAGATAGCGAATCCCTTTTCCTTTATAAGGTTCGGGGGGGCGAACTTCGCGGATTTTAGCGGCAATGTTACCGACCGCTTCTTTGTCGATGCCACTGACGATAACTTGGGTGTTGTTTTCTACAGCGACGGAAACACCATCGGGCATCTCCATTTCCACGGGTTTACTGTAACCAACATTAAGAACTAATTTACTACCCTGCGCCTGGGCGCGGTAGCCCACCCCTTGGATATCGAGGCGTTTTTGAAAGCCAGTAGCGACTCCTTCCACCATGTTGGCTACTAGAGTTCTACAGAGTCCGTGGCGTTCTCTGGCAGTACGGGAATCGTCTTGACGGGTAACGAGGATGGTTTCGCCATCTTTATTGATGGTGACGGCAGTGGGTAGGGTTCTCTGGAGAGTTCCTTTGGGTCCTTTCACCGTCACGGTAGCACCATCGATATCGACGGTAACTTTATTGGGAATAGGAATCGGGCGTTTGCCAATACGAGACATAACATTTATCAGTTATCAGTGGGTCAGTTATCACCGGAAGAGTTATCAGTGGGTCAGCTATCAGGTTGAAACTGGCAAAGGCTGACGGCTGATAGCTTATCCTTGTTTACCAGATGTAGCAAAGGACTTCGCCGCCAACGTTTTGTTTACGCGCTTCGCGATCGGTCATAATGCCTTTAGAGGTCGAAACAATGGCGATGCCAATGCCACCGAGGACGCGCGGTAAGTCTTTACTGTTGGAATAAACTCGCAGGCCCGGTTTACTGACTCTGGTGAGGGTAGTAATGATCGGTTGACGGCTTTTGCCTTTATATTTGAGGGAAAGAACTAATTGAGATTTAATCCCCTCACCCACTTCCTCAAAGTCAGCAATAAAGCCTTCGTCCTTGAGAACTTGAGCAATACTGCGCGTCATCCGCGTGGTGGGAATTTGAGTAGTGGTCTGCCGAACCGCGCAAGCGTTACGGATGCGGGTCAGCATATCCGAGATGGTATCGTTAGCAGACATGAATTACCTGTTTTTCTCCTAAATTGGGATCAACATCAATGGTCAGTTATCAGTGATCAGTTATCAGATTTGAGTATTAAGTGAGTAGTATTAAATAGCAGTTTCCTGCTGTCTTTTCACTGAATCACTGTTGACTGTTCACTTATTTACTGGTCACTTATTTACTTTTCTCTTGATTGATTTATCTAAAGGGCATTCCCATCTCTTTGAGGAGGGCGCGTCCTTCTTCGTCGTTTTTAGCGGTGGTGATGATTGAGATGTCCATCCCGCGAATTTGATCGATTTTGTCGTATTCAATTTCAGGGAAGATCAATTGTTCACGAATGCCTAAACTGTAGTTACCACGACCATCAAAACTGTTACCGCTGATACCGCGAAAGTCGCGAATACGTGGTAGGGCCAGATTAATTAGACGGTCTAAAAAAGCGTACATTCGATCGCCGCGCAATGTCACCATCACACCCACAGGCATTCCTTCGCGAATTTTGAAGCCAGCGATCGCTTTTTTAGCTCTAGTCACTACCGGTTGTTGTCCGGTGATGGTGGACAGTTCCTCCTTAGAAGACTCCAAGGCTTTGGCATTTTGTGAAGCTTCCCCAAGACCGCGGTTAACGGTAATTTTGATAACTTTAGGCACTTGGTGGATATTGGTATAACCAAATTGTTCTTTCAGTTTCGGAACAATGGTCTCTTGATAGGTGGTTTTTAGTTTTTGGCTCATGGTTTTTCTGCTTGCTTTTCCTGGGCTTGGTCAGGAACTAGAATTGATGGGAAACTAATCAATAATTTCGCCAGTTTTCTTCAGTATCCGCACTTTCCGACCGTCTTCGGCAAAGGTATAACCCACCCGACTGGCGCTTTTTTTCTTCTCGGAATAAAGCATCACTTTGGAACTGTGAATCGGTGCTTCGTAGGTAAGGATTTGACCCGATTCTCCTTCCTGTTGGGGTTTAGTATGTTTGGTGCGGATATTAACTCCCTTGACCACCACGGTACTTTCTTGGGGTAAAGCGCGTAAAATTTCGCCCACTTTGCCCTTATCGGAACCGGCGATTACTTGAACGACATCCCCTTTTTTAACGTGCATTTTTTGCCTTTGGGGTGGGGTTTGAATGTTTTTCTTACTCATTTTTTTTGACCTCCGATTGCCTTGATAATTTTGACTCTGATCAGAGAACTTCTGGGGCTAAGGAAACAATTTTGGTGTAGTTTTTATCGCGCAATTCCCGAGCGACAGGACCAAAAACCCTAGTACCTTTGGGATTACCGTCATTATTAATAATCACGGCGGCGTTATCATCAAAACGGATGCTCATGCCACTATCGCGACGGACGGTTTGACGGGTTCGCACAATCACCGCAGTGACCACATCGGATTTTTTTACGGGCATATTCGGGATAGCGTCCTTAACCACGGCGATAATTTTGTCACCGATGCCGCCGTAGGTACAGTTACCTGTTCCCAGCACCCGCAGACACATTAGTTTCCGCGCCCCGCTATTGTCAGCGACATTTAAGTAGGTTTGTTGTTGAATCACGGTTTTTACCTAGGTGAAATTTAACTATCGGTTAATATTTCCGCCACTTCCCAACGTTTGGTTTTACTGAGGGGGCGGGTTTCACGAATACGAACTCGATCGCCTTGTTTGGCTTGATTTTCTGCGTCGTGAGCCTTAAATTTCTGGGTTTTCACGACGATTTTGCCGTATTTAGGGTGAGGAGAGCGGTTTTCAATGGCTACCACTACGGTTTTATCCATTTTGTCGCTGACCACTACCCCAACTCTTTCTTTAACTGCCATAACGGGTTATGCCTCCGGGGTGGACTGGGCTAGTTGGCGCTCCCGTTCTACGGTCAGTAATTGGCCGAGACGGTGGCGGGTGTGTTTGAATTCGTGGGTTTTTTCCAAGCGGCGGGTGGCCTGCTGCAAACGCAATTCAAACAGTTTCTTTTTGGCATCGAGGATAGCGTCGGCGATGTCCTCATCGCTCATCTTCCTCACTTCGGCGATTTTTGGTAGAGCCATTAGACAAAATCCTCCTCGCGAGTGATAAATTTGGTCTTAATCGGTAATTTTTGAGCCGCTAGACGCATTGCTTCCCGGGCTACTGGTTCGGCTACCCCGGCAATTTCAAACATAATGAACCCCGGTTTAACCACGGCTACCCAGAATTCGGGGGAACCTTTCCCGGAACCCATCCGAGTTTCTGCGGCTCGTTGGGTGACGGGTTTATCGGGAAAAACCCGGATCCAGATTTTGCCACCCCGACGGATATAACGAGTCATTGCCCGTCTGGCGGCTTCAATTTGACGGGAAGTAATCCAACAGGGTTCGGTGGCTTGCAGGGCGAAATCGCCGAAATTAATCGTATTTCCGCCGGTGGCCAGCCCGCGCATCCGTCCGCGCTGTTGTTTGCGGAATTTTGTTCTTTTGGGACTTAACATGAGCTATTTACCACTGATAAATATTAGGGATCAGCCTTCGCTAGAGCGATCTTCAAACTGTTGACGGCGACGCTGTTGACGGCGCGGTGCTTGAGCGGGAACTGCGGCGGGAATTTCTTCTTGGCCGGGGATAATTTCGCCCTTAAAGATCCAAACTTTCACGCCTAGAATCCCGTAGATGGTGCTGGCGGTTTTATAGGAGTAATCGATATCGGCCCGCAGGGTATGCAGGGGAACTCGTCCTTCCCGCACCCATTCAGTCCGAGCGATTTCTGCCCCGTTGAGACGACCGCTAACTTGAATTTTGATCCCTTTGACTTCAGCCCTTTGCGCCCGTTGGATGGCTTGCCGCACCACGCGACGGAAGGAAACCCGTCTTTCTAGTTGTTGGGCGATGTATTCGGCGATCAGATTGGCATCGGCATCAACGCGAGCCACTTCGATGACGTTAATGCGAATTTGACGCTGGCCACCGAGGGCTTTTTGCAAACCTAGGCGCAGTTGTTCGATTCCCGTGCCACCACGACCGACGACGACACCGGGGCGGGCGGTATGGATGGAAATATCTACTTGATCGGCCTTGCGTTCGATACGAATATCGGCGATACCGGCATTAGCGAGGTTTTTTTCGACGTATTCACGAATGCGGCGATCTTCTTGCACTAACTCGGGGTAACGTTTCGCGTCGGCATACCAGCAAGATTTGTGATCTTTGATAACGCCGAGACGAAAACCGAGGGGATGGATTTTTTGTCCCATTGTGGTTTTTTTAGTTAAGGTGATTAGTCTTCGAAGCTAGGAGCGACGGCGACGGTGATATGACAGGTAGGTTTGCGAATTTGGTAGGCGCGGCCTTGGGCCCGGGGTCGAAAACGTTTTAGGGTCGGTCCGCCATCGGCAAAGGCTTGGCTAACCACCAAAGTGGCGGGATCGAGTCCTTCGTTATTTTCGGCGTTGGCAACGGCGGAACGCAGGACTTTGAGAATCGGATCACAGGCCCGGTAGGGCATAAATTCGAGAATAATTAGGGCTTCCCGATAGGAGCGACCGCGGATCTGATCGAGTACCCGTCTGACTTTCAGGGGTGACATCCGAATATAGCGGGCGATCGCTTTGACTTCGTTAGAGGTATCGATGGTCATTTCAGTTATCAGTTATCAGTTATCAGTTATCAGTCATCAGCTATCAGCTTTTATTTTTTGAAAATTAGCTAACTTGGTGATTTATGGTCACGACTATCTAGCTGACGACTGAGGGAGTAGCGGCTGATTTATTTCCGTCCTGCTTTTTTGTCGCTCTTGGCGTGGCCACGGAAGGTGCGGGTGGGAGCGAATTCACCAAGTTTATGACCGACCATCTGCTCGGAAACATAGACGGGAACGTGCTGTTTGCCGTTGTGAACGGCGATCGTGTGACCGACCATATCGGGGATGATGGTCGAGGCCCGGGACCAAGTTTTAATCACTTGTTTACTGCCCTGGGCGTTGAGTTTTTCGATTTTTTCCATCAGGTGGCCGGCGACAAATGGCCCCTTTTTCAGTGAACGACCCATAATTTTCAGTCAAAAGTAAAGTAATAGTTTCTAACCCTGGTTACGACGGCGCACGATCAGATCGCTACTGCGTTTTTTCTTGTTGCGAGTTTTGCGACCGAGGGCGGGTTTACCCCAGGGAGTCATCGGGCCGGGACGTCCGATCGGAGCGCGACCCTCTCCACCTCCGTGCGGGTGATCGACTGGGTTCATGACGCTACCCCGAACATGAGGTCTTTGACCGCGGTGACGGGTACGACCGGCTTTACCGAGACTGATGTTTCTCGCTTCGGCGTTACCGACTTTTCCGATGGTGGCGTAGCATTCACGCCGGATCATGCGTACTTCTTTGGAGGGGAGGCGGATGGTAACGTAATCACCTTCTTTGGCGACCACTTGGGCGAAACCACCGGCAGCCCGCACCATTTGACCACCGCGACCGGGGACAAGTTCGATGTTATGAACTTCTGTCCCCAGGGGGATGCGACTTAAGGGTAGGGCATTACCCACCTCGAAGGGAGCGTTTTCCCCGGCGATGACGGTATCACCAACGCCTAAACCGGCGGGGGCGATGATGTAGCGTTTTTCCCCGTCTTTGTAGAAAAGCAGGGCAATGCGGGCGTTACGGTTAGGATCGTACTCGATCGCCGCTACTGTGGCGGGAATATCCCGTTTATCGCGACGAAAATCGATAATCCGGTAGAGGCGTTTATGGCCGCCGCCCCGGTGACGACTGGTAACGACACCGCGATTATTACGCCCCTGTTTGCTGTGTTTGCGATGAGTTAGGGACTTTTCTGGTTCGGTTTTGGTGATCTCCTTAAAGTCGGAGATGGCCGCCTGCCTTGTCCCGGGGGTTAAAGGTCTAAAAGAACGAATACCCATAGTTTAGTTTTCCGTTATCGGGTTTCTTGGTGGTTATACGTCGGGATAGAGGGCGATCGAGTCGCCTGCCGCTAAGGTCACGATCGCGCGTTTGTATTGGGGTTTGTAACCGAGGAAACGGCCGACGCGTTTTTTCTGACGAGAGGGGCGGCTGGTGTTCACTTTCGTTACTTTCACGTCAAACAGCAATTCGATCGCCGCTCGAATTTCCGGCTTGGTCGCTTTCAAGGCGACATCGAAAACGTATTTATTTTGTTCTAGGAGTAGGGTGGCTTTCTCGGTCACGATCGGCTTTAGGATCAGATCGGCGAGTTGTCTGGCTTCAGTTCTAAGCACCATAGACCTCCTCAATTTTAGCTAGGGCTGCGGCGGTGGCGATAACTCGGTCGGCTAGGATGACATCATAGACGTTGAGACTATCGGCGCGAATAATTTTGAGATTGCAGATATTACGTCCCGATAAATAGACATTTTCGGGAATTTCCGTCAAAATCAGCAGAATTTTTTCCTCTGGACTGGCCCCCCAGCGACTTAAGGCAGCGGTGAGTTCCTTGGTTTTGGGTTGGGAGAATTGTTCGGCGAAGCTTTCAACCACGATAAAGTTATCGGCCTGGCTGATCAAAGCAGTTCTCAGGGCTAATCTTTTCTCTTTGCGATTGACCTTAACCTCAAAATCTCTTGGTTTTGGTCCGAAGATGACGCCGCCACCACGCCAGAGGGGAGAACGGATCGAACCGGCCCTGGCCCGACCGGTGCCTTTTTGCCGCCAAGGTTTGCGACCACCGCCGCGCACTTCCGAGCGCGTTTTGGTGGAGGCGTTACCTTGACGGGCCGCCGCTAGATGGCTGACGACGACGCGGTGAATTAGGTGTTTGGCGGTTTCGGGTTTAGCGGTTTTCAGTTCCAGGGTGCCTGTTCCCGCTTCTTCCCCTTGCCAATTTTTGACTGTGTAGTTAACCATGGCTTTAATCTTTCCTTGCCCTATTTACCAAATTTCTTGGCGGGGGTGATGTTTAACAGGGTTCCTGGTTTGCCCGGGACGGCTCCTTTGATCAGGATCAGGTGGCGTTCGCTATCGATTTTGACCACGGACAGTTTGCGGATGGTCACTTGGGTGGATCCGTATTGTCCAGCCATTCTCTTACCCGGAAAGACGCGGCCGGGGGTAGTACCAGCACCGGTGGAACCGGGGAGACGGTGGTTTTTGGAACCGTGGGTCATGTTACCGCGTTTGAAGTTATGGCGTTTTTGATAGCCGGAGAAACCTCGTCCGATGGTGGTTCCAGCCACATCGACTAAATCCCCTTCTTGGAAGATAGCGGCGGTAATTTCTTGGCCTAAAGTGTAGGCGGATGCGTCCTCGAGGCGGTATTCGATTAAATGGCGCAGGGGGGAGACACCGGCTTTGGCCAAATGACCGAGTAGCGGTTTGTTGAGGGATTTTTCTTTGACGGTTTTGTATCCCACTTGAATGGATTCATAACCGTCGGTTTTTTTAGTTTTGACTTGGGTGACGGGACACGGACCGGCTTGAACGACGGTGACGGGAATGGCGACTCCCGTTTTGTTGTCGAAGATTTGGGTCATGCCCAGTTTTGTACCGAGGATACCGATAGACACGGATTGTTCTCTTTATCTTTACTAGACGACAATCAAAAATAACGTGGCCGTGGCTATAGGAGCGGGAAAAATCTTTCCCGCTTTATCAGCCTGCCCAACTTGAATGACTTTTTTGGAGTTATTTAAGCTGGCATCCCGTTAAATTCGTAAGTAGGACTAGACAGGGTTGCTGGTTCTGCCTAGATTGTTGCTGGTCTTTGTTTCTTGGGGACTTAAAGGGTTTATCTTCAGTATCCCGGCGAAGACCGAGCGACCAAGGCGGTTCTGCTGGGCAGTGCCTTCAGCACCACCTAACACCGATTTTGGCCACAATCAAACATTATATAATATTTATGACTTTTTAGGCAAGGGGTTTTTTAGTCACCGGCAATGATCCTATCTAGTCTGGCTGAAGGAAGGGGGAACTATGAGGTTGAAGTCTAGGCTGGGTGCAGGGTCTAGCCTGTGTTTTTTTTGGAAAATCTCCTCGCTGTCACCCTTCAAATTGATTAACTTAATTCTCTCGTCTTCATTGCGGGGAAAGTGATCGCGATTATAGTAGTTATCTTAATGGTGGGGTACAAAGTCTTGGTTTGAGGGAATCGGTTGTTGGTGGTCGCTATCAAATTAGGTTAAACTGATTGATGGGGATTAGTTTCAATGAGGGGGGATGACAGCATTGTACTATCATCCCTTGTTTGGAGGTTAAATCGCTTGGAGGTCTTTTTCTCCGGTACGGATGCGGACGATCTGTTCCACGGGGGAGATAAAGATTTTACCGTCTCCGATTTCACCAGTACGGGCTGCCGAAATCAGCTTATCGACGACCATATCGACTTGCTTATCTTCGACGACGATCTCAATCTTGAGTTTTTGGAGAAATTCGACGGTGTACTCGGAACCGCGATAACGTTCCGATTGACCTTTCTGACGGCCGAAACCTCTAACTTCGGAGACAGTCATGCCGACAATACCCGCGTTAACTAGGGCGATTTTCACCTCTTCCAGTTTAAAGGGTCGGATAATCGCTTCTACTTTCTTCAATTTCTCTACTTTCTTGACTTCCTCTACTTTCTTGACCCCCTCTACTTTTTTCGTCTTCGAAATATCTCTTTGCTGCATGTCTATTCTATCTCCTCGTTGCGTGACGACACTTTCTTGGTAAATTACAGTTAATTCTAAACGCAGAATCCCGACAATAGCGCTTAAAGTCATGATTTCTTCAATTATTGGCCTTGGCCCCAGTCTTCTGTGGTGAAAAATTTCTGGGTGGGAATTGGCCCACCCGAAGCCATGAATAAACCAACTAGAGAGATAATCCTAACTGAAGACCAAAAACACCGTGAACTAGCAGTAAAATTAGGGCAATACTGCCGATATAGGCGTGAATAGTCCGGAAAAGCTCTTTTTTCCCGCCAGCGAAGCCAGTGAGGGACAATAATCCATTGAAAGCTAATAAACCGATCGCGATCGATCCTGTCCAGAAATGGCTGCTTTCAAGGATGGGATGTTTCTGGATGACCAGGGATAAAATACCGCCGGTGTAACCGAGAGCGATAAATAAAAACAGCCAAGGGGCGAGTTTGCGGTGATCAGCCCGATTTTTGGCTACTACTTCCCCATCTTGGCTTAAACGGCTTTGCCAACCGGCATAGGCGGTATAACTACCCATAACTAAAACCACGATCCCCATCATGACTGGATGTCCCCAATGAACGATCGGTTCGGGAGTTCCGAGACTGCGAAAGGCAGCTGCGATCGGCTCTAGCGCATCACTTAAACTTTGATTCATGTTTGTTACCTAACTTTACAAAACCCTTTTGCCTAAGATTTTAGCCGATCTCTGGCTTGGAAAAACTGCGGTTAGTCGAAAAAATGTCAAGCCTTCGCTAAATTTCTTAACATTTCCGCTAGAGATGAGCGGAGAAATATAAAATAAAGGCAGGGGAAACTAGGGATCCCCACGGGGATTAACTCCTAGGAGGGCGTTATGACTTATCTGCTCAAAGATCGGAGATCGGCTGGGAGACTATTAGCTAGTTACTTGACAGAATATACCAATAGTACTAGGGTGCTGGTCTTGGCTTTGCCCCGGGGTGGGGTTCCGATCGCCTTTGAAATTGCCCAAAGGTTGCACTTACCCCTAGATCTGTGTTTGGTGCGAAAATTAGGTGTACTGGAGCGCAAAGAGTTAGCTTTTGGGGCAATCGGTCAAAATGGGGTGCGGGTAATCAATGAAAGTGTCGTTGAAGACTTGCACCTATCGGAGGCGATGATGGAAAGGGTAGCAAAGGAAGAAATGATCGAATTAGAGCGACGCGATCGCTTGTATCGAGGTGAACGCCCATTTCCGGACGTGACGGGAAAAACGATTATTCTAGTAGATGATGGGATCGCTACGGGAGCAACGATTAAAGCGGCGATTCTGACCCTTAAGGCTGAAAATCCCGCTGCTATTATTATTGCTGTTCCTGTTGCCCCGCCGGAAGTCTGTGATCAATTAGAAAAATTAGTTGATCGAGTAATTTGCCTACATAAACCCTACGAATTGAGATCAATTTCTCTTTGGTACGAGGACTTTTCCCAAACCAGCGATGAGGAGGTGCAAACACTTTTAGCCAGCGTCGATAGTTCTTTGATTTCAGTTTAGGGAGATGGGGAGAATAAATAAAAGCAATCTCCTGAATTCAGAATTCCACAGCATCGGTATCAACGGTATTGGTTGGGGAAGAGACTTCAGTTTGATTATTTACTCTCCCGGGACGGCGAGTGCGATAATCAAGGACTAATCGCGATAATTCCGTGGTTAAAAGGGTGAGGACGATCCCATCATCGATCCAACCAATAATCGGGAAAACGTCAGGAGAAATATCGAGGGGACTAAACAGATAAACCATAGTTCCTAGAATGATAATCCAACGATATTTAGGGTGAGTAATTTTGCTGCTGTACCAGTTGTAAAAAGATTCAACAATCGGTTTCATTAATTCGTCCTCGCTGACTGGGATAATTTAATTTTTTGACGCTCTCCGCTCTAAAGAGACGGGGATTCTTCGTTCATTGAGTCTCCGTTAGCAAGCAGGATTTCTCCAACCAACCAAGAGGGAATCTCTCCCGAAGCGTTTAAAGTTTGCGTGCGCCCC
>JAADBR010000046.1 GCA_009995705.1 Microcystis aeruginosa W13-11 | reverse complement strand
CAGAACAGAGTAAATCTGTTAAGGCAGGTGCGGAACCCCGCAAGGGAAAGAAGCAGAAACCTAAATCGTGAGGTTTGGGAATCACCGTCCGTTTACGGCGGTGAGGATGTCAACGTCGCTTAATTATCCTTTAACCTCTGGAATTTTAGGGAGATGGGGAAGTGGGGTGTATTTTCAGTGAACAGTAAACAGTAATCAGTGAACTGAAAACTGATAACTGATAGCTGACTCGATTCTGGCTGCTATAGTAGAAAAGCACCCATTGCTGACGATATCTGAGGTAGATTGCCGTGACTATTGCTTTAGACCAACTGCTTACCCCCGACATTGTTCGACCAGCGCGTTATTTGGGCAACGAGTTAGGTGCTAAACATAAAGAATGGGCAAGTGCGGTGGTGCGTTGGGTGTTAACCTATCCAGAAGTGTACGAAGTGGGGGCATCTAACCTCGGCCATATTATCCTCTACAATATCCTCAATGCACAACCTCGCCAACTCTGCGATCGCACCTATTTACCCGCACCGGATTTAGCCCAAAAACTCAAACGGACAAAAACCCCCCTATTTGCCCTAGAATCCCGTTGTTGCCTCACCGATTTTGATATTCTCGGTTTTAGTCTTAGTTACGAGCTAGGGGCCACCAATATTTTAGAAATGCTCGACTTAGGGGCAATTCCTTTGACTTGGAGAGAAAGAGATGCGGGTAACTATCCGCTAATTTTTGCCGGGGGACAAACTGCCACCTCTAACCCCGAACCCTACGCCGACTTTTTTGATTTTATCGCCCTCGGTGATGGCGAAGAATTATTGCCAGAAATCGGTTTAATTTTAGAAGAAGGCAAACTAGCTAATCTAAGCAAAGAAGAACTATTACTAGATTTAGCCCAAATTCCGGGGGTATATGTCCCCCGTTTCTACGATGTCACCCCAATCGGTGCAGTTATCCCCAATCGTGACGATGTACCGCCAAGAATTTTACGCCGGGTAGCTACTCCTATCCCAGCCTATTCTATCGGTTTAGTTCCCTTCGTGGAAACGGTTCACGATCGCCTGGTGGTGGAAATTCGTCGCGGTTGCACTCGGGGATGTCGTTTTTGTCAACCGGGGATGTTAACCCGTCCTGCGCGGGATGTGCAACCGGAAGCAATCATCGAATCGATTGAAAAAGGAATGCGAGCGACGGGATATAACGAATTTTCCTTATTATCTCTCAGTTGCTCCGATTATCTAGCTCTACCTGCCGTAGGTATGGAGATTAAAAACCGTCTCCAGAATGAGAACATATCTCTATCGTTACCCAGTCAAAGAGTCGATCGCTTTGACGAAAATATTGCTAACATAATTGGGGGCAATCGTCAATCAGGTTTAACCTTTGCACCAGAAGCGGGAACCCAACGAATGCGCGATGTGATTAACAAAGGGTTAACCAACGAAGAACTACTCAGAGGGATAAAAACTGCCGTCGAACAGGGTTGGGATAAGGTCAAACTCTATTTTATGATCGGTTTGCCAGGGGAAACCGATGTGGATGTCATCGGTATCGCGGAAACGGTGCGCTGGTTGCGTCGGGAATGTCGTTTGCCGAAGCGGAAACCCCTCGATTTTACCCTAACTATCTCGAATTTTACCCCTAAACCCCATACCCCCTTCCAGTGGCATTCCGTCTCCACGGCCGAATTTATCCGCAAACAGGAGTTATTAAGACAGGAATTCCAAGGTATGAGAGGCGTAAAAGTCAATTATACCGATGTCCGCATCTCGGCCATGGAAGATTTTATCGGTCGCGGTGACAGAAGTTTAGGGAAAGTGGTGCTGCGCGCTTGGCAATTGGGAGCCGGGATGGATGCTTGGTGGGATAATACAGAAAAAGCCTATCAAGCATGGTCACAGGCGATCGAAGAATCCGGTTTAACTTGGAAATATCGTCAGGTAGAACAGGGAGAATGGAATGTTTTTGCCGGTACAGACAAAAATATTTTAGAGTGTCCTTTGTCCTGGGATCATCTGGATACCGGTATCGATAAAAAATGGCTAGAGGAGGACTTAAAACGCGCTCTAGACGCGGCAACGGTTCCCGATTGTTCTTTTGAGGGTTGTTCCCATTGTGGCGTTTGTAGCGTCGATTTTGGCCATAATATCGTCATTGAAGCGCCTGCAATTCCCGCTTTTGCCGGACATTTTCAACCCAATCAAGAACGCGCCCAAAGAATTCGGGTTTGGTTTGGCAAAATTGGCGAAATATCCCTAGTTAGCCACTTGGATCTCGTGCGTTTATTTGATCGCGTCGTCCGTCGGGCTGCTATTCCCATTTCCTTTACCGGTGGATTTCACCCCGGTCCGCGCATTTCGATCGCAAATGCTTTATCCTTGGGAGCAACCAGTAGCGGTGAGATTGTCGATTTTGAATTGACAAAAGTGATGGATTTAGAGACGTTTAAACAGCAGTTAAGAGCGCAATTACCCGCAGATTTACCGGTTTATCAGGTGGAAGAAATTCCCTTAAATGCTCCAGCTGCCACCCGTTTGTTGGAAAAAGCCGAGTATTTGCTCACTTTTAATAGTGAGGGAATTGACTGCCAACAGTGGCAAAATTGGATCGAGGCAATTAAGCAAGCAACGGTGATGGAACGGGAAAAAACCACCAAATCCGGCAAAAAAGTCACGATTAATCTGCGAGAACAATTATATGAATTAGAGTTAAAAACTGTTGACAAGGAAGCCGTTTTATGCTATGTGGGCAGTTGTCGCAATGATGGTACTTTACTACAGCCCGATCATATCGTCGAGATGTTAGAAAGGATTTCTGGCCAAGAAATTTCGCTGCTCAATTTTCATCGTCAGCGCTTGATTTTAGGAGCTTAACCATCATAAATTATTCCCTTTATGCTCTAACCCCAGAAAGTCAGCTAATCTTGATCGACTAATTCCAAGGAATCATCAATCAAAGCTGGCCGGTAATTTTGAACAACCAAAAGTTTCCTAAGAGACAGATTCACCTAATCAAATAAAAGGAGATGAAAATTAAAATCTGGTTGATTTCAGGCTACCGGCAATAGTCACTGATAACTGATCACTGATAAACTTATTGCAAGGCGTCGAAGACTTTAAACATGGGTAGGTACATAGACACAAGAATAGTTCCCACCATCACCCCAATAGCAACCATCATCAAGGGTTCAATGATACTGGTTAAAGCTTTAACGGCCTGTTCCACCTCATCTTCGTAGAAATCCGCCACTTTCATCATCATGGCATCTAATTCTCCTGTTTCCTCACCAATACTAATCATTTGAATGGCCAAAGGTGGGAAAACATTGGCTTTTTGTAGGGCGAAACTCATCATTCCCCCCTGCTGAATTTCCTTCTTAGCTCTAGCGATTGTATTAGCAATTACCTGATTACCCACCGTATTACAAACCATATCAAGGGAATTCAAAATCGGGACACCAGAACGCGTCAGAGTCCCCAAAACCCGGCAAAATCTAGCCACAGCCGATTTTTTATTCAAATCGCCAAAAAGGGGCATTTTAAGGAAAAACCAGTCAATTTGCAGACGACCTATCCGGGTTTTGTAATAGCGACGCAGCAAAAAAACCGTGGCAGCAATGGTGACAATCGGAATTAAAATCAACCAACTACGCATCACGCCACTTAAAAAGAGCATAAATTGCGTTAAAGCTGGTAGTGGCACCTTCAAATCGGTGAAAATTTTCGCAAACACGGGAATTAAAAAGATCGTCATCCCGAAAAACACAATTATCGCCAAAATTCCCACTACCACTGGATAGGTCATCGCTGATTTAATCTGGTTTTTCAAGCGGGCCATATCTTCCAAAAGTTTCGAGAGACGGAGCAGCACTTCATCGAGTACCCCCCCCGTCTCTCCAGCTTCGATCATACTGACATAAAGTTCATCAAAACATTCGGTATGTTTGGCCATCGCTTGCGATAACGGACTCCCTTGCTGTACGTCGGCGCTAATCGCTTGTAGTGCTTTTCTCATCTTGGGATTACTGGATTGATCCCCCAAAACTCCCAAACATCTCATAATCGGCACACCAGCATTAATCATTACCGAAAATTGACGGGAAAAAACCGCTTTATCTTTGATGGAAATCTTGGCAAATATCAACTCTAAACTAGAAAGATCGATCTCTCCTCCCGCTTTTTTGACTTTACCGACGGCGGCATATTTCGCCTTCAGCATCATTCGGGCATGATCGGGAGACATAGCTTCAACTTTCTCCTGGAAAACTTTTCCAGAGCTGCTTTTAACTTGTGCGACAAAAGTAGGCATAGAACAAATTAGTTATCAATTATCAGTTATCAGTTCACTGTTTACTGAAAAAAACTTCCCACTCTCCTATCCCTTTTATAGCGGTTTTCAGTCTAATTAAGGTAGGGTAAATCCCTTGATAGATAGGCGTTTCAATCGGGACTAACTTCTGTGAAAACCGCTATACACAGTATTTATCATTAGAAACGGGCTTTAGTTTTGGCGTTAGCAATGGACCCAGCGACAAGACGTTGTAATTCATCGGGTTTACTACTTTTAGAAATTGCCTCTTCAAAGGATATAACACCGCTAACAACTAAATTAGCTAATCCCTGTTCCATAGTTTGCATTCCTAGCTTCATTCCCGTTTGAATTGCCGAGTAAACTTGGGGGGCTTTTCCTTCGCGAATTAGGTTAGCGATCGCTGGAGTTACCACCATGATTTCCTGTACCATTGCCCGGCCAAATTCCCCCGGTTTAGGATTTTTTTTCTTGACTAGGTTTTGACTAAAAACTGCTAGTAAAGAATTGGATAACATGGCGCGAATTTGTGCCTGTTGGTTAGAGGGGAAAACGTCAATGATCCGATCCACTGTTCCCGCTGCCGAGCTAGTGTGTAGGGTTCCGAAGACTAAGTGACCGGTTTCTGCCGCCGTAATTGCCAAACTAATTGTTTCTAAATCTCGCATTTCTCCCACAAGTATAATATCAGGATCTTCTCGTAAAGCTGCCCTTAATGCGTTAGCAAAACTCTTGGTATCTTCTCCTTTTTGTCGTTGGTGAAACAGGCTTTTTATATTAGGAAAAACGTATTCAATTGGGTCTTCTATAGTCAAAATATGTTCAGGTCTAGTCCGATTAATTAAGTCTAAAATTGATGCTAAAGTGGTAGTTTTACCTGAACCTGTTTGACCAGTTACGAGAATTAATCCCCTCGGTCTTTCCGATAATTCTCGGATTACTTCTGGTAAATTTAATTGTTCAAAGTTAGGAATTTTAGAGGACAAAGCGCGTAAACAAGCTGCATAGGCTCCCCTTTCTTTATAAACATTAATCCTAAATCTTGCTAATCCTTTCACCCCGTAGGAACAGTCTAATTCCCAATTCTGCTCTAACTCTTTTATTTGAGTATTATTGAGCATACTAAAAATCAATTTCTGACAATCTTGCGGGGTTAAAGATTTTTCATTAATTGGGATGAGTTTGCCACTAATGCGAAAATAGACCGGCGCACGGGACTGAATGTGCATATCGGAACCGCCCATCTCAACCAATTTTTCCATTAAATCTTCGATCATTAATTCCATAAGTTAAACCCCATCTATAGTGAACAGTAACCAGTGAAAAGACATTGGAAAAGTGCTATTTAAGACTACTCACTTAATACTCCTTACTTAAAACTCAAATCTCATAACTGACCACTGAAAAACTATCTTAATAACTAAATCGCGGTCTCATACAATAGGGACAATCGAGCCATTCTGGTTGTAGTTCGGCGCGACAACCACTACAGATTAAACCGCTTTTCCGTTTGGCTTTTAATTCCGCTTCTAGACCAGAATCGGTCAGTGTCACCCGTTCTACTTCTTCGAGGGTGGTGTAACCCTCGCGCACCAGATTTAAACTATAGGCTAGGAGTGTCACCATGCCCTCATCAATGGCCGCCTCCTTAATGCGATCGGTTGTCGCCCCTTGGTTAATTAACTGCTGTATTCGTTCACTATTCTGCATTACCTCATAGACACCGATGCGATCTTTGTAACCGCTGCCAGCACAGTTAAGGCAGAGATTGCCCTGTTTTCGCGCTTGTTGAATTTCCTCCATAGTTAGGGTATTAGCCTTATAAAAAGTCACTTCCTGTTCATTGGCAGCGGAAAGACCAAAACGGGCTAATTCCTCTTGACTAGGGTGATAGGCGACCCGACACTGGGTACAGACGCGCCGCACGAGACGCTGGGCCAAGATTCCCAACAGAGAACCAGAAATCATAAACGGTTCAATCCCCATCTTATCAAGACGAACGATCGCACCTGCGGCATCGTTGGTGTGTAGGGTAGTTAAGACCAAGTGACCGGTTAAAGCGGCCTCGATCACCGTTTTAGCCGTTTCCCTATCCCTAGTTTCTCCCACCAGAATCACATCCGGGTCTTGTCGCAGGAATGCCCGCAGAATCGAGGCGAAATCCATGCCTTTTTCGCGAATTATCTGCACCTGGGTGATGCCTGGCAGAGAATATTCAATCGGGTCTTCGGCGGTATTGATATTGATTCCGGGGTGATTTCTTTCCGCTAACATCGAGTATAAACTGGTGGATTTCCCCGAACCAGTGGGGCCTGTCACCAGCAACAGACCAAAGGGACGACTGGCCAAGTCCCGGACAGTTTGCAGAGTATTTCGATCGGTGATTAGTTTATCTAAACCCAACTGGGTAGCCGAGTTATCGAGAATCCTTAAACAGACTTTTTCCCCGTAGCGAGTGGGCAGGGTATTAACCCGAAAATCCACTTTTCGCCCTTGATACATCCGCCGAATTTTACCATCCTGGGGAAGACGACGTTCGGCAATATCGAGATCGGCCATGATTTTAAAACGGGCTGTGACCGCCGGGGCGATTTTTTTCGGCAGTGGCTCAAAAGCTTGATGAAGAACTCCATCTTTGCGAAAGCGAATTTTCAGGAATTCCTCTTGGGGTTCGATGTGAATATCGGAGGCTCCTTCCTGTAGAGCTTTAGCTATAATTTTACTGACTAGGTTGATGACGGGGGCTTGATTAGCATCCCCTTCTCCGAGATCATCGGTCACTTCATCATTAGCAACACCCGAGGTTAAATCAAGACTGCCGACAATATCGGTCAGATCCGAGAGTTTTTCGAGTTCTTTTTCTTTTTGCAGTCGGGCCTTCTCCCGTTCTAGTTCCGATTGGGCCTGGTAGAATTTTTCCAGTAATCTTTCATAATCTTCCCCGGCAATCACCAAACGCTGTAAACCTAACTCCCTGGGGCGGAGAATACGATTGATATCGTCAGTAGCCTCGAGGTTGTCGGGATCGACCATGGCTATCAAAATCGCGGCTGGCTCTCCTCCGATTCGACGCAGGGGGATGAGACGATAGCGACGACAAAGATCGATCGGAATCAAAGAATCGATCAGCCTAGCTATTTCCAGTCCATCCACATCGCTCAACTCGGGGTCGATCGATTCGACTCCGTAGAGAATTTTTAGTTCAAATAACTGGTTTTTCTTGTACTGTCGCTGTAAATCCGGGGGCAAAGGCCGCCCGGTTAGTTTTTGCAATATTTCTACTAGCGATCGCCCCGATTTTCGCGTTTCCACCAGGGCCTGTTGCATTTGCTCGGCACCGATATAGCCCGACTGCACTAACTTGTTACCAAAGGGGGAAAAGTAATTGCCTAGGGCGACAGCACGGGTTTTCTTGGAAGAAAATGTCATAGACGATTCCTAACCTCTCCACTAGCCTTTAATCTTCCCAATTTTAATGATAAAATTCCATTCTAGCAAAAATTTTTCTAGATCACTGATTATCGATCGGGGCTGCTTATATTTAGTTACAGATCTTGTCCACAAAATGTTACATTAAGGGTTAAACTTTGATTACTAGCTGGTACTTAAAGACCAAAATCAGCATTAAATGGTCATATGTTGCCAAATTCCCCAATAAAATCCTATACCATGAGTGCAGAACCAAATACCTCAGCAATTTTCGACGAAAACCAAGAATCCTCCTCTAATTCCCCTGAATCTCCTACAAACGAATCAGAAGCCAGTGTCACCGATGAAGCCAAAACGGTGACGGACAAGGCCGCCTCTGGCGAGGAAATTTCCTTTCTAGGCGGAATCGATACTCTACAAGAGGAAATTGATACTCTCAAACAGCAGTTAGAGGAACAAACCCAACAGGTTGATGCCTATAAGAAACGCTATATCACTCTAGCAGCCGAGTTCGACAATTTTCGCAAACGCACAGCCAAGGAAAAAGAGGAACTGGACACAAAAATCAAGGGCAAAACCCTGATGGAAATTCTTGGTGTGGTGGATAATTTTGAGCGCGCTCGTACTCAAATTAAACCAGCTAACGATGGCGAGATGGGTATTCACAAGAGTTACCAAGGGGTCTATAAAACCTTAGTGGACAGTCTCAAGCGTTTAGGCGTTTCCCCCATGCGTCCAGAAAGTCAACCCTTTGATCCCACCTACCACGAAGCAATGATGCGGGAGTACACCGATGAACATCCCGAAGGCACGGTAGTGGAGCAGCTAGTGCGAGGATACACTCTCGGAGAAGATGTTTTGCGTCATGCTTTGGTAAAAGTGGCCGCCCCCAAAGAGACAGATCCTAACGCTGATCAGTCAGAATCTACTTCCATTCCATCCCAGGAATCCCTCTAACACAAAGTGTTGAGATATTTTGGTTTTGGGGATATGTGTTTCCTCCCTATCCCCTCTTCCCACTGAAAGACTTTTTTTCGCTTTTATCTTTTAATTAAAAACGCCTCCATACCCAAGGCTTTTGCCCCTTGATAGTCCTCTTTTTTACTATCGCCAATATGCCAAGCTTGTGCAGGGGAACAATCATGTTTTTCTAGGGCGATTTGAAAAATTTCCGGATCGGGTTTAGCTGCTCCTGTCTGGGAAGAAATCGTGATCGATCGAAAAAAATATTCTAAGCCTAATTCGGCCAAAACTTGATAGATACGACTATCAAAATTAGAAATAATCCCCAACTCGATCCCCTGAATCTGCCAGAGTCTTAAAGCGGGAATGACATCCTCGTACAGCACCCAAGGCTCGGCCGTGGCAAAATGATGGTAAAGTTCGCCAAAAAAAGCCTCAAAATCGGAAAATCTTTCCAGATAACCTAAATTATTAAAAACTGCTCCAGTCAGCGATCGCCACCAGCGATACTCTAACTCAGGAATTTGTGCCAGTTCAACGTCAGGAAAAGCTAGGGGGGGAGAAGTGGGGAAAATAGCCGAGAAAGACTGTTCTAGACTCTCGGCCACCACCTCTACCCCAAAATCCGCCGCTATTTGACTATAAATTCCTCCGACACTGCCTTTTACCCCAAAAAGGGTTCCCACAGCATCGAGAAAAATAACTTGCGGTTTCTGCATAAGAGTTTTGTCCTTAACGGTCTAACTGAGGTTTTTAGGGTCGGTACTTGGGGGGCCTAACACACCTAACCATTGCTTATTTTAAAGGATTATGGCCGAAATTCTCGGATCCCTTGCCAAACCCTTAATACCTCTGCCACTGTCCATGCTTGAGCAAAAGCACCCCTAGGGGTAAAAGGAGCATTACCATCGAAAATTTCACTTAAATTACCGATACAGCTATCCTGAAGATGGTCAACCATCGGTGTTAAAAAACTCTCAGCTAGGATGGGATCGCGATAGACTTTTAGATGGGCTTCGATAAATGCCCCTAATAACCATCCCCAGACTGTCCCCTGATGGTAGGCACTATCTCTTTCTAAGCGATCGCCACTGTAAACGCCACGGTAATCGGGATGATCCATATCTAGCGATCGCAAACCGCGAGAAGTCAACAATTTTAAAGCACAAATATCAACAATGGCCTTTTTCTGTGGGGAATTTAATAACTCCTCCACCGACAAAGACAGGGCAAAAAGTTGATTCGGTCGCAAACTGGCATCATTACCCTTGTCCGTATCTAAAACATCATAACAATACCCTAGATAATCGTCCCAGAAGCGAGAAAATCCTTTTAAGGTCATTTCTCTCATTTTTTCGTAATCAGTGGCATCCATGCCCAAATAATGGGCAAATTGAACCATGATTTTTAAGGCGTTGAACCAAAGAGCATTAATTTCCACAGGTTTGCCGATGCGGGGAGTAATCACCAGATTATCAACTTTGGCATCCATCCAAGTTAACTGTACTGCCGTTTCGCCAGCATAGATCAAACCATCGTCATCTAGGTGAATATTGTAGCGAGTACCACGACGAAACCAAGCGATCACTTCCTTTAAAGCGGGATAAATAGTTTTGAGAAACTCAAAATCTTGGCTTTGGTTAAAATAGGAACGAATGGCTTCAAAATACCAAAGAATAGCATCGACGGCGTTATATTCGGGCATTTCTCCGCCATCGGGCAGTAAATTGGGCAATAAACCCCGGTCTAGATAATGGGAAAAAGTTAGTAAAATCTGACGGGCGATCGCAGGTCGCCCTGTAGTCAAAGTTAATCCTCTCAGGGAGATCATCGTATCGCGACCCCAATCACCAAACCAAGGATAACCTGCGATTATCGTTTTGCCATCCGGTTGATCGGGGAGAGGACGACTAACGATAAACTGGTCGGCAGCGAGGGTAAGTTGTTGAATCCATGGCGGCTGCCGGGGATTAATCAGACTATTCTCGTAGCGATAGCGAGACTCTAGAGAAGATTGACCGTCTAAACTGGGATCGGGACGGGTACTAGCGGCAATTGTCACCGATTCTCCCACTTTAAGAGTAGTCGAAAAACTAGCGGCATGGAGATGATTTTCTCGATCGATTAAACCACGATAACGTTCTACGGCCAAATCAAAGCGATAATACCAGATATGAGCGGTAAAAACCTCTCCTTGACTGATTAATAGATAAAAAGGTACAGCATTATTATATGCAATCACTCTTACTCCTTTTTCTAGGGGACTAATAGCCATTTGCCAGTTAAAACCCTGGGTATTGCCGTGAAAATCACGATAATTGACAAAAGCAGTCAGATTCAAGGTTAAAGGAGAATTGCCGCGAAGGTAGGTATAGCGAGTATAGGTGGTATTTTCTCCCGGTTCCATCCAGATACGCTTTTCTAGTAAGGCATCCCCACAGATAAAAGTCCAGACGGGAATTGTCCCTTCCAGATGAAAACTTTCGATATTAATATAGCCTTGTGGTTCGATCGTAGCACCTAACCAGCGATTGCTGGCCAGATGATAGAGTTTCTGGTTATATTGTACCGATTCATCGATTTTAGTCACTAGCAGCGTTCTTTTCGTCGGTGGAGCCAAAGCAGCGATCAAGAGGCCATGATAACAGCGAGTTAGCAATCCGGCCACGGTTCCCGCAGCAAAACCTCCAATACCATTAGTGACCAACCATTCGCGCTTTTCAGCCACCGGAAGATAATTGCAGATATCCCGACCAAAACGGAGCTTGACCATAGGCTTCCAAATTCCTAGGAATTTTGTTATAATCAAAAATTGTGTCTTTATATCTATAGACTAACTCTATCTTAAGGAGAAAAATCAGCAGTGAGTAAACGTACTTTAGAAGGAACCACGCGCAAACAGAAGCGCACTTCCGGATTTAGAGCGAGAATGCGTAGCGTCAACGGACGCAAGGTGATTAAAGCTCGTCGGAAAAGAGGGCGCTATCGTTTAAGTGTTTAGGTTATTCTGGGAACCGACTAATTTTCGTGGGATTACCCCAAGTTCATCGCTTAAAACATCGACAGGATTTTCAAGCTGTCTATGGAACAGGGAAGCGTTATCACGGTTCCCACTTAACCTTAATTAGTTTAGAGGATTCTGGCCCGGATAAGCCTCTTCCCAGTCGTTTTGGTATCTCGATTAGCAAGAAAGTTAGTAAAAAAGCGGTGGTTCGTAATCGACTAAAAAGGCAAATAAGAGCGGCAATTCGGCAGTTATTGCCAGAAATAGCGACAGGATGGCGAGGGATAATCATTATCCGTCCCGGGGCGATCGAGTGCAATTATGAACATTTTTTGCGAGAATTAAAGCAGTTGTTAGTGAAGGCCAATATAATTCATGGGCATTAAAGAAGAAACTTTTTATGAAGGCGGTCCGCACATCGGCGACCTAATCATCAATATACTGCTAGGATTTACAGTGATTTGTTTACCTTTAACCGTTGGGGCAGTGGTGCGGGCAATCTGGTTAAGATATAAGATAACCGATCGGCGGATTTCAATCACCGGGGGCTGGATGGGACGCGATCGCACAGATATTATCTATTCAGAAGTGGCAAGAGTGGCAAAAATGCCGAGAGGAATTGGTCTTTGGGGGGATATTGTCGTAACTCTCAAGGATAGAAGTCGTTTAGAAATGCGCGCGATGCCGAAATTCCGGGAAATTCATGACTATATTGCCGAAAGAGTCGCCGATAAAACCGGTCGTCCCCTAGAATCGATTATCAGTCAATAAAACAAAATAATCGATCGCCGAGATTCGATAAATTAGATTTGTCAAAGTGAACCCCTATTAAACGAGAAGGCATAGATTAAAGCCATGGATTTTGGAGTCGGATTTATTTCCACAAATATCATGTTGCCAATCCTAGATTTTTTCTTTCGGATTGTGCATAGTTACGGTTTCGCCATCATTGCTTTAACGCTGGTGGTCAGATTTGCCGTCTTTCCCCTCAGCGCCGGCCAGATTCGCAATATGAGAAAAATGCGAATCACTCAACCCTTGATGAAGGAAAGACAGGCAGAAATTCAACAACGCTACAAAAATGACCCCCAAAAACAACAGGAGGAAATGGGCAAATTAATGCAGGAGTTGGGCAATCCCCTAGCCGGTTGTTTACCCCTGTTATTACAAATGCCGATTCTTTTGGCTTTATTTGCGACGCTGCGGGGTTCCCCCTTCTCGGACATTAACTACACCGTCGATTTACAGGTGTTGCCGAGGGAACAAATCGCCCTCGTCCAGCGCCAACCCTATGGCACCAAACCCCAAAACGTTTATATTGACGAGTCTCTCCACTATCCCATCACCGCTTTTTTACCCCAAGGCAATAAAATCGCCCCGGGAGAACAGCTAAAAATCGACCTGCAAAACCACCTGGGCAAGTCTTTAAGCCAATTAGCCACGGAAGCACCCGAAAATAACCTAAAACCTACCTACGAGGTGGTTAAAGGTCAAGAACTGGTGCAAGTTAATGAAGACGGTTCCATCGTCGCTTTAGCCCCCGGAGATGCCAGTATTAAAGTTATCGTGCCGGGGATTGCCGCTAATACGGGTTTTCTCTTTATTGAAGCCCTGGGAAGAATTGGGGCAACTGGTGCCAATGGTGAAATTCACTGGGATATTTTGGCGATGGTGATCGCTTTCGGTATTAGTATCTATGTTAACCAAGAGTTATCTGGTGCCGGCGCTCCTTCGGGGGGAGCAGCCCAACAACAACAAACGGTGAATAAAATCACCCCGATAATTTTTAGTATGATGTTCCTGTTTTTCCCCTTACCAGCGGGGGTATTGATGTATATCTTAACTGCGAACATCTTCCAAACTATTCAAACGGTGATTTTAATGCGGGAACCGTTACCAGAAAACCTGCAAAAATTGGTAGCGGAACAGGAAAAAACGGAAAAATCCCGCGATGCTCTCCCCTTTGAAAAACGTTCTAGCAAGAAAAAGGAAAAAACATCGTAATGAGTATATGGGAGCAAAATAGCGAGAAAGCTCAACAATGGCTGGAAAAACTGCTAAAGTTGATGGCCATGCCCACAGATGTCCAGATTGGAGTGCAGGAATTGGGAACTGGACTTTCCTCCTGTTGGTTAATTATTGATAGCAGTCAATTGAGTCCCCAACAAGTGGAACTCCTCCTCGCTAACAAGGGTGAGGGACTAGATGCGATTCAATCCCTAGCTAATACGATTCTAAATATTGGTGTCGAGTCGGCAGAACATCAGTTCTATATTGTCGAAATCAATGGCTATCGTCAACAAAGACAGTCAGAACTTTTCGACTGGGTTAATCAAGCGGCGACGCAAGTGCGGCAAACAGGACAGGAAATAGAATTAAAAGCCCTATCTTCGGCGGAACGTCGCCAAATCCATGCCTTTTTTCAGGAAGAAAACGATTTAACCACGGAAAGTCGCGGCGTGGAACCCGATCGCCGGTTAGTAATTCGTTTAAAATAGGATCAAAGGGTGGGGTAAAACCTGCCCTCTTTTTTATTTTAGGCTTTAGCCTTCTTGCTCACTCTAAAATTGAGTTGAGAATTACCACGGCCGTGGAGATATAAAATTAGAAAATACGACCACCTCGACGGTTGGGAGCTAAACCACGATTACTGGGTGTAAAGCAGTAGGCATCGCGATTGATTCGTCGAATATTCTCTTGTAAAAATCGATCACAATTGCCCTCTGGAACGATAATTGTTTGATAGAGCGATTTTCCCGATAGATTACGATAGTAAGGAACCCAAAGAATACCCAGATTTTGAAACCCATATTTGAAGTGTAGTTCTTCCCCGCGTTTCTTTGCTTCGTATTCGGTCTTCCAAGCTGACTCGGCAATTACTCGCAGACCTTCAAAATCGGCACTGTGCCAGTCAAGACGTGGGGCAGCGAAAACCTCACCGAAAAATGTACTCGAAAATGCCATGGACATCATCAATAAAGTGATTTCTTTTCTGATATTCACGAAAAATTGATAACTGAAATATTTTTTATTTTAACCTCAGTTCGAGATAAGCCGAAACCCTAATTTTACCTTAGCCAGTCAGTCCTATTCTTTCCTGAAAGTCATGGCAAAATCTGCTTAACCCGAACTGAAGTTATTTTAGCCAGATATATCCTTTCTTTTCTGTCTTTTCGCCTTTTTTGCTCTCAAAGCTCTGGCAGCCACATTTTTGCCATCGATTGACGTTGTTAATAGTGGGATTAACTCCCCATCCAACTTTAAAAACACCCCACACCCACACAAAACTTTTTGCCGCAAACCCTAGCTAATAACTTAACTTCAGAGCATTTACTGGTACATCATCCCAGGATTCTACGGTTCTTAAAACTGCCACCCACCCCGCTTGTTTTTGTTCATCCGTAAGATTGGTTAACCAACTTTGATGACAATCTTTTGCTGCTTGTTCGTCTTGACAGGCAATACAAGCTTGTACTAAACCACAGGGATCAATCTGTTCATTTACCCAAATAATCATAGTTAATAGCCCTACTTAACTTTATTATTATACTCCATCGATCGCCCACAGAGAAACTTTTGATATTGATAACCCGTTACATAATTGGAGGATAACTCTGAGAGTTGACAGTCCGATAAATCTATTGAAGAATGGAAATTGATTAACCATAATTCAAAAGGGGGAGAAGATGACAGATTAAAATTTGGCTTTTCTTCTGAGTTAACTAAGAGAAACTTAGGGTTTTTATCGGGAAATTTTTGGTTAAATTCCCAAGCAATTCCCATCATTTCTCCCACCTGCACTAAACTCCTATAGCTAGTGGCAATTACTAACGGATAACGGCTATTATTTTCGATAGTGGTAACTAATTTATCTGGACGATAATACTTACGATAGCCTAAATTTAAAGTCACACTTAGGGAACTAACTAAAGCCATGATAAGGACAATAATTACTATTTTTTTCTGCTTCCTTTGCCAACAATTATCTAATAAAATTGCCAAAATTAAAATTACCGAGGGAAAGTAAACAAAACTATATCTAGCTCCCCGGGTAATATCGGTTGAGAGCAGATAGGTGATGACAAAGAAAATGGCAATTGAACTGAGAAAAAATGCCGATAGAATGCCTAATTCTGGTTTATAGGAGTCTAGCCATGCTGTTTTTAATTGTGGGATAATCCAGAGAAAAAACCCGATCATTATTGCCCCAGAAATCAAGATAATTATTAAAGATTCTGATTCGACGGGGAGCAGGGAAAGCATGGTGATTAATGTTCCCAGTAATTGAAAAAGGGGGCTAATTACGGCTAAAAAACTATCATTGTCTCTCTGAATCCAACCAGTCATTTGATTGCCATAATCTTTGGGTATAAGGGTGATAAACCAAATAATAATAAAGCTCAAGTTACCCAAAAAAACTAAACTTAAACGCCACCAATTAGTTATCCAAAAGTTTTTTTGTTTGATTTGCTTAAATAAAATCCATAATAAAGTTATCCCTTCCGCGAGGATAGTTAAACTAAAAAAATAGTGGACTAATAACCCCAGACAGTTGACAATTAACCATAAAAAAACCAAAGTAGGGGATATTCTCTGACGGTGGATAATTCTGCTGCTTGCCCTCAGAAAACAGCCTAAAGATATGAGGACAAATACAACCGCTAAAGTATAATGACGCGCTTCTTGGGAGATAAAAACCGCGTAGGGAGAAACCGCCATTAAAATGGCCGACAGAAAAGCGATCGAGCCTGATTTAAAGACCAATTTACTGATAAAATAAATTAGAGGAATCGAAATAACCCCCCAAAACACCGCCAGCGATCGCATTCCTTCTAAAGATACATATTCTCCCCGAGCAAAGAATAATTTATTCCAGAGATAGGCGAAAATAAAATATAAAGGTGGATGATTGTCCTCCTGAATAACTAATTTAATTACATCGGCAATAGTTGCCTGATGGTTGCTCTGGAGAGGTGCTAATAAAGTGTCTAGGGAAATTATTTGATTTAACGGCACTATCTGGTAATTATTGCCAATACTAAAGACCATAGTGGCAAATTCATCCGTCCAGGGAGGTTTGCTCGTTAATTGTGTTAACCTAATAACCAGTCCCAAAATTATTACTAATCCTAACCAGCAAAAATCAGACCAAGCTAAACGATCCTTGCTTCTTTGTTGTAGATCAGAAATGACTGTAGATAAATTCAATTTAATTGTTATCTCCAAAAGATTCGATTATTTTAACCGCTTCCGATGGGGAAATATCTTGACGGCAATTGGGATAGTCATACTCCTCCCGGGCAATTAATGCCCCACTGAGACGATAAAAATATTCTCCCATTTTCATCCAATCGGAATACAAATCTGGTTCGGGGAATTGTTGCCTTAATTCCGAGTTTTTGGGTGTACCATAATTGAGCCAGTATCCTTCCCCAAATAGTGGGGAATTGAGTGCTAGGGTTCCCTCTAATTCTAAACCATCATCGCCCCGGGTATTTTCGATTCCTTCCACCAAAAAACAGCTATTCTCGGCATTTTCAAAGAGGACTGCGTATCCTTTCCCCTCTTCTGTGAGGATTTTAATCTCGCTGGCCTGAAATCCAGGGGGGATATAGTTAGGTAAAATAATCTTAGCATCTAGCGATCGCAGTTGTTGCCGTTGACTTTCCTTCAAAGTTACCGTTTCTGCTCTCAAATATTGCCCATTGTCAATAATAACAATAGATAATCCTAAAACTAAAGGCCAGAGAAATTTTATGGTCATAATCGCTGTTTCTAGGGTCATATTCTGGAGAATATGTCAGTTTTTAGGCAATTTACTGATTATTTAACCAGATAAACGACGAATATTGCCCTTTTCCTGTTCCCGATTCCCTATTTACCGATTCCAATCGACAAAAAATCATAGCTTGTCTGTGGATTCCACTTTTTTCCACTTCTGTCACCCGGAATTATGGGACTGACATCACCCCAAACCCTCTCGTATTCTAAGGTTATCGACAGGAAAGAGAGGTAACAACCATGTTAGTCAGCCACCAAAATCCAACTTTTGTCCGTAACTACTTAATCGCAGTTATCTCCGTGGTGATGATGGGTGTGGGAGTTGCCGATCTCGTCAATAATCCCTCTCGAATCGCTCAACAAAACCGTCTTGATGGTTATGGTCGCTATGTTAGCGCTGGTTTGGTTAGTGGTGCGGTCAATAATATGCGTTAATTTGCCTCTGATTGGCTCTCTTAGGTTTGGTGGGTCAAATGTCTTCTAAGATACAGTCTTGGGGCAGTGAGTGGAACGAACCACAGAGATACAAAGGACACAAAGATTGATCGCTACTATATAAGTTAAACTTATCACACAAAGAATAAAAAGGTGTGGGGGAGTGGGTAGTTTTTTCAGTAAACAGTGAACTGATAACTGATAACTGAAACTGCCTAAACCCAAGAATGGAGAGCGCGTAATTGGGGCGTTTTTTTAGCTTGGTGGGTCTGCATTCTTTGTAAAACATCATCGAGAATTGTCACCGCTTCGCGGATATATTCCCCCTTATTCAGCATGACACATTCGGCCCTTTCGGCCATAGCGGCATCGGTAATCTCGGCCCGGGAGGGAATACTTTTCTTGACCAGATTTTCTAGGACTTGGGTAGCCCAAATTACTGGAATATGGGCTGCTTCGCATAACCAAAGAATTTCCTCTTGAATTTCTGCTAGTCTTTGATAGCCAATTTCTACAGCCAAATCACCCCGGGCAATCATCACCCCAAAAGGTTGTTTACCGGCAGCATGAATGATTAATTCTGGTAGATTTTTCACGGCTAAAGGTGTTTCTATTTTGGCCACAATTGCTTTTTGTCGCCAAGCATCCCCCAAACGACTTTGTAACTCTAGCTGTAGTGTCTCGATATCGCTGGCTTTCTGCACAAAAGAGTAACCGATAATATCGGCATTTTCGGCAATAAAATCTAAATCTTGCCGGTCTTTTGCGGTCAAAGGATCGATATTTAAGACGGTATCGGGGAAATTTAGGCCTTTATCTGCTTTGAGTTTTTCCCCTTTGTCCCTGGCGTGGGTAATTTTTAGTAAAAGACCTTCCGGCATTATGGCAATAACTTCAGCCCCAATATGACCATCATCAATCCAAACTTTCGCCCCGACGGGAATTTGGGGAATAATTTCTGGTTGGGAACAATTAGCCTGAAAATACTGAGGATGGGCAGTATGGGGCGGTTGGGTGGTTAAGAGAAGAAAATCCCCTTGATATAGTTTGGTTTGGGACTGGGGGGCTAAAATCTGTTCTAAACGGATTTTTGGGCCGGCTAAGTCCATATAAACCTTACAGGTATGTCCATTGACTAAATTTTCGGGATTTTTGACCGCCTCGCGCAGATTTTCGATCATTCCCTGCCACTCTTTGGGTCCATCATGGGCGCAATTAATACGAATACAGTCCATCCCGCAACGCAGTAATTGAGCGATAAAATCGGGGTCGGTTGCCGCTTCCGTCGGCATTGTCACCATAATTCGCACCCGACGCTGGGGGGAAGGCAGACCGAAAACTTCGGCACTATGGGAGGCTAAAAGTTGATCTCCTTGGAAAAATGCCTCTAAAAGCGGATGTTTTGGCAATAATGAGGCTTCTTGATGACAAACCGCCCCTAAAGTGGCAATTACCGCATCGAGGGTCGGTAAAACTTTCGATTCAATCCGGCCTAGGGAAGATAATCCCCAGGGCATTAAAGCTAATTGTAAATCCCGGATATCTTCTTGTCTCAGGGCGAGATAATAGGCTAAATTACGGGTGCTAGGTTGAAAATTATCCTTTTCAATCAGGTTCTTCCACTGCTGCAATTTCTCCTCTCCTTCCACTGTCACAAAATGCCGTAACTTTTCTAGATGATGGAGGAGAGTTTGGGGGTAGGATAATTGTTCTCGTTTGAGTTGTTCTGAGAGAGTTAAAGACATAAAATCAAGTAAAAAGTAAAAATCGTCAATTACTAAGGCATTACTCGCCTAGAAAATGATCACTTTCGATGCTGATATTGGTTTTGGCTGGTTATGGGGTCAGTTCTCAGGTATAATCTCTCTGTTTCTATACTAAGCGAATATCCCGCCTCTAGAAGTTAATTTTTGCTACGATTTATGTCGGTTATCTTCATGGTGAGGCGGGAAGTTTTCATTTTCGGGAGTCGGTGGTCGGTGGTCGATACTAGAAAGGCTAGGTTTATTGGTGAAAAACTATCGATAAGCTTCCCTGTCTTATGCCTTTGATAAAATTAAAAATAATAGCGGACGTTAGTTAAATAAATTATCTTTTTTGAGCTATATTAAAGGTGCATAGGGTTATTAGTAACCACAGTATTAAGTTTTATGAAGGGAGGGAATGATCCAGAATCGCTACTATAATGATTAAACAGATCATTCCTGTGTCGGCGAGAGCGATAAAATATGTCTGCCAATGAATACGAAGCAATTATCGGTTTAGAAACCCACTGTCAACTGAACACCAGAAGCAAGATATTTTGTTCCTGTCCCACCAACTTCGATAGTCCCCCCAATACTAACGTCTGTCCCGTCTGTTTGGGTTATCCGGGGGTATTACCCGTCCTTAACCAAGAAGTCCTGGCCAGTGCCGTTAAACTGGGATTAGCTATCGATGGTAAAATTGCATCTCATAGCAAATTCGATCGCAAACAGTATTTTTATCCCGACCTGCCGAAAAATTATCAAATTTCCCAGTATGATCTCCCTATTGTCGAACAGGGTCAACTAGAAATCGAGATCGTCGATAAAAAAACTAAGGAAGTTAGCCGCAAAATTATCGGCATTACCCGTCTGCACATGGAAGAAGACGCAGGAAAACTGGTTCATGCTGGCAGCGAACGTCTCTCCGGTTCTACCCATTCCCTCGTGGATTTTAATCGTACAGGTGTACCATTATTGGAAATTGTCTCGGAACCAGATTTACGCACCGGCACCGAAGCGGCGGAATATGCCCAAGAATTACGGCGTTTAGTGCGTTATCTCGGCATCAGTGACGGTAATATGCAGGAAGGTTCCCTGCGCTGCGATGTCAATATTTCCGTTCGCAAAAAAGGCACTAAAAAGTTCGGGACTAAGGTAGAAATTAAAAATATGAACTCCTTTAGTGCTATCCAAAAAGCCATAGAATACGAGATTGATCGACAAATTGAAGCGGTCGAAAATGGCGAATTAATCGTACAGGAAACCCGTCTTTGGGAAGAGGCTACTCAACGGACGATTAGTATGCGGAAAAAAGAAGGTTCTAGCGATTATCGCTATTTTCCCGAACCGGATTTACCCCCCTTAGAAGTCTCCCCCGAACAGTTAAAAGCTTGGGCGGAAGAATTACCAGAATTACCCGCTCGTAAACGTCGTCGTTATGAAGAAGAATTTGGTCTTTCCCCCTACGATGCTAGGGTTTTAACCGATGATCGCACCGTGGCCGAATATTTTGAAAATGCTGTAATTGCGGGGGCAAATGCGAAATTAGTCGCTAACTGGATCAGTCAAGATATCGCCGCTTATTTGAATAATAATAAGCTGACGATCACAGAAATTGCCCTACAAGCGTCAGACTTGGCGGAATTAGTTAAACTGATTGAAACGGGAACAATTAGTGGCAAAATTGCTAAGGAAATTTTGCCAGAACTTCTCACCGAAGGCGGTTCACCCAAAGCACTGGTGGAAAAGAAAGGATTAATACAAATTTCTGACACTTCTGCGATCGAAAAACTGATCGAGGAAATTATCGCCTCCCATCCAAGCGAGTTAGAAAAATTCCGGGCGGGGAAAACCAATCTTAAGGGATTTTTTGTCGGTCAAGTCATGAAAAAAAGCGGCGGTAAAGCCGATCCTAAATTAACTAGCCAAATCTTAGATCAAAAACTTTCTGGTTAGTTATATTCAGTGATCAGTAAACAGTAAACAGTAATCAGTGAACTTAAAACTCAAATCTGATAACTGGTAACTGAAAATGACCTCGCAATTAAAGCCTAATAGCCCAAAAATTCTCGCTGTTGTCAATGGTAAAGGTGGTGTGGGTAAAACCACTACTGCGGTTAATTTAGCGGCAATTTGGGGACAGAATCAGCGTGTTTTGCTGGTGGATGCGGATCCCCAGGGTTCCTCCACTTGGTGGGTAGAAAGAAATCAAGCGGGTATGGTATTTGATTTAGCCAAGCAAATTAATACAGAGAAATTAGGAGAATTGCGTCAAATTATCAAGTACGATCTGATCGTGATTGACACACCACCAGCTTTGCGTTCCGAATTACTTACGGCAGTAATAGCAGAATCAGATTATTTAATTTTACCGACTCCTCCCGCACCGATGGATTTAATGGCTTTAATTGACACGGTACGCACGGCAGTTAAACCCCTAGGAATTTCCTATCGGGTTTTGTTAACGAAAGTGGATTCCCGTAGTCTTAAGGAAACTTTAGAAGCACAAAATACTCTATTAGAATTAGGTATTCCCGCCTGTCATGCTTTTGTCAGAAATTATAAAGCCCACGAAAAAGCCGTTTTAGACGGGGTTGCTATTACCAATTGGCGCGGTAAAAATGCCCAGGAAGCCAGCGCCGATTATCGTCGTGTGGCCGAAGAATTAGAACGGGATTGGTAGATTTATGAACAGGTTTTCTAAGGACAATATTTTTGTAGTAAAGAAATTACTAAATCTAGACCATCAGGCTGAACTTGAACAGTATAGGCTTCGGCTTCAATTTGTCTGCTAAAACCCTCATAATTCATAAAAAATCTTCTGGTCATTGCCGGGGGTTCTCTACCTAAATTAAGAGCTTTAACTGTTTTGCCCCCATGACAAAGTTGAGCGGCATGGACAGCTTCATGAATTAATGTTGGTCGGGCAATACCTAAGTCAAAAACTAGGGGATGAATCCAAATAATTCTAGTTTTGCTATCAAATAAACCATAGGCTCCTCGCACTGGTGGCGGGGCAAGTTTGACGATAAAATTGTGTTTTTCTAGAGCTTTTTGCAGCCGTAAAAAATCAGGATTCGCCGCCGATAAATTTTCTCCCGCAGCTAACTGCATCCCTAGAAAAACAGCAGCAATTGTGTAATAAATGCCCATCGGGTGATAGTTCCTATTTAAAAAATATCAAAATTAGCAGGAGGTTATTCATTGATGAATCGAACCATCGGGGAGAATTGTTCCCGTTAAAATTGCCCCAGTTAATTTCACCATAATACGCTTACCGAAGCCAATTTTTGCCCCGCGTAAATCCGCCGCCGACAGATCCGCCCCACTTAAATCCGCCCCGATGAGATTGGCTTCCTGTAGATTTGCGCCTTTAAGGTTAGCTTCGAGGAGATTGGCGCGAAAAAGATTAGCTTTGTACAGATTAGCTTTTTCTAGGTTAATTTTGTGCAGGAAGCTATCGCTTAAGTCGGCATGGCTTAAATCTGCCCCGATGAGACTGCGACTAGAGAGATCTTTTTCTTTCAAGTTGGCCCCCTGTAAATCGGCTCCGTTTAAATCCCGATAGTGAGGGCGCCAAGCGCCATGATTGGGGACTTGATGGTTATTCTGGGAGTGGCTGTGTTGACTGTGGGTTTGGGAATTTTGGCTGGGTTGGCTAGGGTGAGGCTGATAGGGGGACGCAGTTTTATAGGCGTGGGCGGGCTGTTTTTCAGTTTTAGGGGGGGAATTGGAGCGTTTAGGAGAATTTTGATGAATTTGCCGCAATTGTTCCCTAGCTTGGTTAATTTCTTGCAGTTTAGCGGTGGCTTTTTCCAAAAGACGCTGATTATCTTTGGGAATGCGATCGGGATGCCAAATAAACACCAAATCTTTGTAGGCTTGATTGATCTCATCAAGAGATGCCCCATGATCTAACCCTAAAACTTTATAGTATCGCTCCAATTCTTTCATTATCGAAGTCCTAATACAAGGATAAAAGCATTAACGGCCACAATTTCTCTGAGTCTTGTCGGATTTTCTAGGAGAGGATTTCTTTCAGGATAATTTGACTCTGGGAGAGTTGCCATAAAATTTGAGAAAATGTCTGGTAATTAAGAAAATCTCGTTTTTCTATCCTGTTTTGATGCGTAACTGTATAGCACATAACAGCAAAATTAGCAAATTTTTGATACAAAACTTGATTTGTGCTGTTGGCGGTTAGGGAGAGGGAAGTGGGGAAGCGGGCAGGGTGAAAGCGTCTCAAACTCTATTGACAATTGGCCAATTTTGTGATCCGCGTGGGCCTTTCAAGTGATACCAGTCGATTAGAATAGTTAGGAAATCGACCCATTTGGTCTATTTTTGCTTAACAATTGAGATGGTAAATTCTACTCAAATATGCTTGAATCGTCCTCTGGGTAAGCAACCCACATAAAATTCATTTTGTCAAGGATTATTAAGATGCGCTTACCCTGCCAAACCCAACGGTTAAGGTGTTACCCATTGGATCATAATAAACGTTTACTTCTGCCATTTTTGTCTGATTAATTATAAGGTTGTAATGATTGGGTAGGAGCGAATTTTTTGGTCAACTGTAATAATGATTAAATCATTTTGGATTGCTTGACAAATTAGCAGCCTATCAAAGGGATCACGATGCAAGGGAGGTAATTTCATTAAATAGGCGATGCTTTCTTCATCAATCGTTAAACTAGCTATTTGATGGCGATCGCGTTGTTTGGGCAGATAAACTTCTGGTGATTCTGGCAAGGGAAGTTTACCGAATTGATATTTAATAATGGCTTCCCAGATGGAGGCTACACTTAAATATACGCTATTTTTAGCGTCTTTAATGGCATCACAAAAATCTTGTGAAAGTTGAGGATCTCCATTAAGAAACTAGAGAAAGATATGAGTATCGAGTAAAAGTCGCATGATTTTTACAAAGGGTTTTCAAAGTCCTGTAGGATTTCATCGGGTAAGGGATCATCAAAGTCAGCAGGAACGGTAAATTCTCCTTGACAGAGGGCGTAGGGTCTAGGCGTTTTTGGCTCTTTTTGTTGATTCCTTCTGGCTTGGGTAAATAATAAAAAGTCAAGCAGTTCTTCAACAATTTCTTCGGAGATTTGAGATATTTCTTGGATCAGTCTTTCTCTAGTTGTCATTAGGTTTGCTCCTTTTAAGGTTGAATATTTAAGATTTGACGTTGTTGATTATTACGGCGATCGAGTTTTTGCTTAAGGGTTTCTTTTGTTATCGTTGGCATTCAATTTTTCTTGGCGGTCTAATTGCGGGAAATAGCTCTTATAACAGTATAGCTATTGGTTGGGAGGTTTTGGTCGTTTACATAGGGTTTTCTGAATAATGGTAAAACCCTTTTAAAATAAGGCTTTTGACCTGTTAAAATCCGATGTTAGTGCCAGACAATCGGATTGGGACTCTCAAAAACCTTTTGAAAAATCTGGGAACGAGACGCATTCATTCCTTTAAGTGTGTCAATCTATTCTAGGGCTACAGAATTGGCTCCTTAAACACAGTTGAAAAAACTGCGATTGCGACCTTCATACCAAACAAGCGAAACCGCTTGCTTTTATTTGTTTCAATAATAATTATAGATCCAAAACAATCTATTTGCCACCCGAAAAATTCTTGATCAATAGGACTCGATCGAGGATAATTAGAAAAAGTATCTTTGCTGGTGAAATTGAGCAGATTAGTCTAGGAAAACCCTGCCCTAGACAAAGTAAAGATCAGAAAATCCTACACCATGAATACTCTAACGATCGCTTGGATAGTCGTTCCCTTTTTGAGCGGTTTTATTGGCTATTTACTGTCTCGCTGGGCTAAATATCTGTCCTTAATTACTTCTATTATCTCTCTCGCCTATTCTCTCCTTTTATTTAGCCAATCCTCCCCCATAACCCTCAACCTACTGGATAATTATGGAGTGAAACTGGTGGCCGATCAGTTAAGTGCCTATTTTATCCTCACCAATGCCCTGGTGACGATGGCAGTGATCATTTATAACTGGGAAAGTAGCAAAACCGCCTTTTTTTACGCTCAAGCTATCATTCTCCACGGCAGCATTAATTCTGTCTTTCTCTGTGAGGATTTTATTAGCGTTTACGTTGCCTTAGAAGTAATTAGTATTGCCGCTTTTCTGGTGATTGCCTAT
>JAADBR010000045.1 GCA_009995705.1 Microcystis aeruginosa W13-11 | reverse complement strand
TAAATTAGATTTGAGCAGAGTTACTAGAGGCATCTTGACAATGCCCATCAGAATTAGATTTTGGTCTAATTCTGTGCTAGAATCTGCGTCGCTTTAGCGCGCAGAGTGTCAACTCCCTTTCCCTTGATTACGAAAATTATGAGTCAAAAAATTGCCTTTTTAGGATTAGGAGTAATGGGAGCACCGATGACGGTTAATCTTGTCCGTCAGGGTTTTGCTGTTAATGCCTGGAATCGCACCCCAGAAGCGCCGGGGATAACCATTGCCGGGGGAGCGGGTGCGAACATTTGTTCTAATATTGCCGCCGCCGTTAGGGATGCCGAGATTGTCTTTACCTGCGTCGGGGATGTGCCTGACGTGGAAGCGGTAATTTTCGGACCGGGGGGTGTCGTGGAATCGGCAGCGGTGGGAACTCTGGTGGTGGATATGAGTACTATTGGCTCTCAAGCCGCTAGGATGATTGGGGAAAAGCTAGAGGCAAATAATCTCCGTTTTCTCGATGCTCCCGTCTCTGGGGGCGATATTGGGGCGAAAAACGGCAGTTTAACTATTATGGTGGGGGGGAAAGAAGCGGATTTTCAGACTTGTTTACCCTGTTTTCAAGCCATGGGCAAAACTATTCGCTGGTGTGGCGAAATTGGCAACGGACAAGCGGTAAAACTCTGTAATCAAGTCTTGGGGGCAGTTCACATGGTGGCACTGTGTGAGGCTCTCAAAATGGCAAAAATTCAAGGATTAGACCCCAATTTAGTCATAGAAGTCTGTAAAACGGGGGCGGCAGGTTCTTGGGCGTTAGAAAATTTGGGACCAAAAATCCTCGCCCAAGATTTACAGCCGGCTTTTATGATTGAACATATCTTAAAAGATTTGCGATTAGTCAAAGAAACTGCCCAGACAGCGGGGGAAATTCTGCCCGGGACAGATTTAGCGGAAACTCTATTTAAAGCAGTAGCGGAATTGGACGAAGGTAAGGGAATTAAACAGGGAACCCAAGCGATGATTCGCGCCTACGATTAAGCCTTTTGTTGACGATAAATATCATCGGTGCGGGCAGCCATAATGAAATCATTTTGATGTAATCCCCCCACGTCATGGGTCCACCAAGAAACGGTAACTTTACCCCATTCTGTCAATAAAGCGGGGTGATGGCCTTCTTCTTCTGCTGCCTCTCCCACGGCATTAGTAAAGGCGATTGCTCCTTGAAAATTGGCAAATTTATAGAGTTTTTGCAGACGGGGAATACCCTCGTATTCTAAGAGACTCCAATCGGGAATTTTAGCCTGTAAAGCGGTAATTTCCTCGGCAGTGATAGGAGAAGAACCCGATTGACAAGGTTGACATTTTTGTTGAACAAGTTCGGTCATAGGGGTATCAATTAAAATTTTTTAAGTAAGTAGTTATAATTAAATTGGAGATAGATTTTGCCTCTGATCCCCCCTGCTCCCCTTGATAAGGGGGGTGCCGATAGGCGGGGAGATCCCCCCCGCCCCCCTTGATAAGGGGGGTGCCGATAGGCGGGGGGATCCCCCCTGCTCCCCCTTGATAAGGGGGGTATCTGACAACTTTTAACACCTACCTACTTACCTTTATTATAGAGGAAAACACCCCAGAGAAATTTTTTATTCTTCCTCTGACTCTGGAGAACTCACCCAAGAGGTAGAAGATTCGGCAGCTTTCGGGAAAGAAAAAGATTTTTTTGGAGGAGAAGGCAATAATTCCAATTGTCGATTACCGGTTTTATAGCTGGTTTGATTTTTATGCTCTCCCCGTCGTCGTTGGGAGGTTTTTTCCTCCGTCGTATTTTCGGCTATCACTTCATACAAAATCGCCCGTTTATCCTCTTGTTGGCCTTTTCTTAAAACCCGTCCCAAACGCTGAATATATTCCCTCGTGGAACCGGTTCCCGATAAAATAATCGCGATGCGTGCTTCCGGCACATCAACCCCTTCATTAAGAACATGGGAAGTCACCAGAATTTTGTATTCTCCCCGACGAAAACGGGTCAGAATTTCATGGCGTTCTTTCACGGGAGTTTGATGAGTTATGGCAGGTATTAAAAAGCTCTTGGAAATGCGGTAAACTGTGGCATTATCGTTGGTAAAAATTAAAATTGCTTCTGGATAGTGTTCACAGATTAACTCGGCTAAAACCCGCAATTTTCCCTGGGTTCCAGAGGATATTTCCTTCGACTCCCGGTGCGCTAACATCGCCCGGCGCCCTTCGCTACTTCTAGCACTAATCATGACAAAATTTTGCCAACCATCTAAACCGGACAAACTGAGATTATTTTTTCTTAAAAAATCATTGCGAATTTTAATTGCTTCTTGATATTTTTCCTGTTCTTTGGCAGATAGTTTCACTTTAATTTGAATTATTTCATGATCCGCTAGGGCTTTTCCTGACAAGTCTTGGGGACTTTTTTGATAAACAATTGCACCGATAAGATAATCTAAATCTTGATGACTACCATCACCGCGATCCGGTGTTGCTGTTAAGCCTAAACGATAGGGTGCGATCGAATCTTCCGCTATTTTCCGAAAGAAATCCGATGGTAAATGATGACATTCATCAAAAATCAAAAAAGCGTAACGATTGCCAAGAGTTTCTGAATAAATTGCGCCACTTTGATAGGTGGCGATTAAAATAGCACTATTATCCTTAGAACCTCCCCCTAATAATCCCACCTCGGCATCGGGAAAAGCCGCCAACATCTGGGCATACCACTGGTGCATTAAATCAATAGTCGGCACGACAATTAAGGTACTGCGGGGAGTCGATTGTAGAGCTAATTGGGCAAGATAGGTTTTACCAGCAGCGGTGGGAAGGACGATAACACCCCTTCTCTGGGATTTTTTCCAAGCGATTAACGCTTCAGTTTGGTGGGGGTAGGGTTCCCGTTCAAAACTGGCAATTAATTCTAAATTGTTGAAAGCTTTTGCTTCATCTTGGAAGTTAATCCCCTCCTCCTGTAGGGTTTCCACGAGAGGACGATAATGAATGGCCAAAATGCGAAATCTTTCGATACGATCATCCCAAGTGGCAAAATCTAGCCATTTTTTCCCTTTTGGTGGTGGATGGAGAATTAAGGTTCCTCGCTCATATTTGAGGGTGGGTAAGCGCATTTTTCAGTTATCAGTAAACAGTAAACAGTAAACAGTATAAGTGAACTGAAAACTTACATCTGATAACTGATTCAAGGCTGACGGCGGCAAGATAGCTTATCGCTAGATCATATTGATCGGGTTAAAAAAATAGAGTGTGAATTAACACACTCTCAGCATATCGGAACAGCCAAAGTTTGGCAATCGATTAAATCTTTTCGGTTAGCTTAGTCAGAACGCGATTGGAACGTTCCACAAAAGCTTGCATTCCCTCGGCATCAAATCCTTTTTGAGCGATTAAAGCTAAATCATAAACGTGCTGACAGAGCATTTTCGCTAATTGCGCCGATGGAGATTCGCCACTACCAGTAACAATACTTCCCTGACTAATCTGGATAATCTGTTGAATTAAGGGATGATTAGTATTAATCATCAGAATATGTTCTTCGGGGAAAGCCATGGCTTTTTGTTGCATCATTGCCGTCATTTCCTGTAAGCGTCGCATAGCTTCTGGAAGTAAGACAATTGCCGGGGGAGTACCTTGGGGATCATCGGATTTCAAGGCTTCAGTTTTGATATTGATGCGGGAATTATCGAGAGCTTTGGCGAAGATTTCTTTGATCAATTCAGCCCGGGTTTTATTACTATTGGGATCGATAATTTCACTAGCTTGATCCTGTTCGAGCAGTGTCGAATCTAATTCAGAATCAACCCGGGTGAATTTCACATCGGAGTATTCTCTTTCTAGGAAGGGAATAAAGTAATTAGTATCGATGAAAGAATCAAAGAAGAGGATTTCTAACCCTTGATTTTTGTAGAGTTCGACGTAGGTGGATTGGCTACGAGGATCGGTACAGTAAAAAACTCGATTTTCGTGGCGTTCTTTATGGCGTTCTAGGTAGGCTTTGAGAGTAGTATAACCTTCCTGTTCGATCGCTTCTAGGGGAGTTTTTGCCGTTGTTTCTTGCCATGTGTCACCTTCGGCGGTTTGCACTTCCACTTGTACCGCAGTTTCTGGGGTTTTGTAGGTAGTGCGATAGATTAAAATATCTTCTACCTGCTGTTTAAATTTATCCTCTTTTAAGGAACCAAATTTAATAAAAGTTCCCACATCTTCCCAACAACGAATATATTCTTTTGCGTCTTCGTTGTAGAGAGATTTGAGGCGATCAGCAATTTTTTTGGCAATATAATCGGCAATACGGCGAACGGTGCGATCTTTGGTTAAAGCACTTCGAGACACATTTAAAGGAATATCTGGACTATCGATGACTCCTCGCAAGGGGATCAGGAAATCGGGAATAATTTCCTCGCAATGATCGCTGACAAAAACCTGATTACAGAATAACTTTAATTGTCCTTTTGAGACATCTACATCCGGTCTGAGTTTGGGAAAATAGAGAATGCCATTGAGCAAGAAAGGATAATCGGTATTCAGATGTACCCAGAGTAAAGGTTCTTCTTGGAAAGGATAGAGATAACGATAGAATTCTAGGTAGTCTTCTTTAGTCAGATTTTGAGGAGATTCTTTCCATAAAGCCCGTTGTTGATTAATCACTTCCCCATCAATTTTAATGGGAACGGGCATAAAATCTGAGTAGGTTTTGACTAACTGGCGAATGCGGGCAGGTTCTAAATATTCCCCTTCTTCATCCATTAAAGTTAGGGTGATAGTGGTGCCGATTTGGCTGCGGGAAGAATCGGTTAATTCAAACTCTGGAGAACCATCACAGCACCAATGGACAGGGGTAGCACCTTCCTGATAGGAAAGAGTATCAATTTCTACCTTTTTAGCCACCATAAAAGCTGAATAAAAACCTAGGCCAAAATGACCGATTAAATCGTTGGCTGATTTTTGGTATTTATTGATAAATTCTTCCGCACTGGAAAAGGCAACTTGGTTAATATATTTCTTGATTTCTTCCCCCGTCATCCCGATACCATTATCGGTAATTGATAGGGTACGATTTTCTTTGTCGATGGCGAGATTAATTTCTGGTTCGGGAACTTCTCCTCTCGCTTCTCCTGCTAAGGAAGCCATTTTTAATTTCGAGATGGCATCAACACTATTGGATATCAATTCCCGTAGAAAAATTTCATGGTCAGTGTAGAGAGATTTTTTGATAATAGGGAAGATATTCTCGGTATGAATCGTGATCTTACCTTTTTCGAGTACCGTCATACGTTCAATCACTAAGGGCTTGACTATTCTAACTTTTTTATTTTGCTCGATAATGGCAGCATTGATCACAGAGCGATTGCCCAACTTCCTCTAGGGGGATAACCGTACCGATAAACGGATTCTAGAATTTGATCGCAAAAATCAGGGGTAATTGCCAGATTATCGGGGTTATTTAGCACTTTTTGACTTTTGCAAGGCAATTGAGTCGGAATTGCAGTAGCTCTACTTTTGCCTTTGCAGATATCCCTCAATCAAAATATCGGGATTGAGATAATTAACCTTGACATTTTCTAACTGTAAAGCTTGGCTCATTAACTGGAAACCTAAATCACCCACGGCAGTAGGTGCATTAATTCCCCCGATGATTTTGGGCGCAATGAAAGCGATAATTTTTTGTACCATGCCCTCAGCGATCGCTGCCGCACTTAAACCGCCGCCGCACTCCCACAGAACCTGACAAAATCCCCTCTGATTAAGATTTTCCATCACTAAAGTGGGTGTCACCTCGGTGAGTTCGATCACTTCCACGCCTTTTGTTAATAATTGTTGCTTAAGCTTGACATTGGCATCAATTTGTGTATAGACAAGGGTGGGAAATTGACTGGTATCCCAAAGATGGGCGCCAGGGGGTAAATCGAGCGATCGAGTCATGACCACGCGCAGGGGATTATGATCGGAGAGGCCGTGAGTGGTGAGGTGGGGATTATCTTGACGGACAGTGCTACCGCCGACGATAATCGCATCACAAGCCGATCGCAGTTGATGGACTATTTGGCGAGAAGCGGGGCTAGTAATCCAAGTGCTATGACCGCTAGTGGCGGCAATTTTGCCATCGAGAGTCATGGCATATTTGAGGATACCGAAGGGTTTTTTAGCGGTGATGCGATGGATAAAACCCTGATTGAGTTGACGACATTCGGACTCCTCCACCCCCACCAGCGTCTTGATGCCTGCCGATGCTAGTCTTTGAATACCTTTCCCCGCCACCAGGGGATTAGGATCGATCATCCCTACCACCACTTTTTTAATGCCTGCTTGCACAATTGCCTCGCTACAGGGGGGAGTACGTCCATGGTGGTTACAGGGTTCGAGATTGACGTATAAAGTGGCACCACGCGCTTTTTCCGCTGCCTGTCTCAGGGCGAAAACTTCCGCATGGGGTTGTCCGGCCCCTGGGTGAAAACCTTCGCCGATAATTGTCCCCTCTTGAACGATGACAGAACCCACCAAAGGATTAGGAGAAGTCCGCCCCAAGGCTTGCCTAGCAAGGGTTAGACATCTTTGCATCATTGTGCGATCGAATTCCGTTGCCCGATTCATGGTTGATTTCTCCAAAGGAGACGAGTGGGATGTGGGGAGAATAAATAAAAATAATCTCCTGAATACTGAGGGCTGATAGCTAAAAAGCTGATGACTGAATTATTGATCACTTCCCTAGCATTATTACTATTTTAAAGTGAAACGTATCAGAGGATACAGAAATCTCAAATAAAAAAAAACGAAGATCAAAAAACATTGACTACTCACAGATCAAGATAAATCCCTAGCTGTTTGGTCTTCTGAAATGATTGACCTCTGTTCCTAGGATTTAGCGGTTGAACGGACATAATTGCTCGGTAATTATTTTCAACAGTAATGAATCGACCTACTAACTCAAAAAAGTAAATGAATTAACGATGAAACGAATTGCTCGAAAATCTGGGGAACTTGTCGGTTTATTACCGAAAATTAACCCTGTCTGGTTAGCCTGTGTTCCTTTGTCCGCGATTATTTTCGTGGTTTGGAACACAGCCGTACAGGCCCAAGATGCGAAACCCCTAACCCCCGAAGATGTCCAAAACGCCCTCAATACAATCTGGGTTTTAATTGCCGCCATCCTCGTGATCTTTATGAACGCGGGTTTTGCGATGCTAGAAACGGGATTCTGTCGCCAGAAAAACGCCGTCAACGTTCTTGCCAAAAACCTGATCGTTTTCGCCCTCTCCACCATATCATTTTGGGCGATCGGTTTCTCCCTGATGTTTGGGTCTGTCAGTAACGAATTTTTCGGTGCAGGAGGTTGGTTCCTCAGCAGTAGCGATCCTGCCACCTACGTTATGCCCGCCTCTTTGCCCACCTCGGTGTTTTTCCTGTTCCAAGTCGCTTTCGCGGGAACGGCGGCAACTATTGTATCTGGGGCGGTGGCAGAACGGATTAAATTCACCGATTTCCTGGTTTTTAGCTTAATTATCGTCGGTATCATGTACCCGATCACCGGTCACTGGGTTTGGGGTGGCGGTTGGTTAGCTGACCTTGGTTTTAAAGACTTCGCCGGTTCGACGGTGGTTCACTCGGTGGGTGGTTGGTCTGCCTTAACGGGGGCGGCAATTCTCGGCCCGAGAATGGGTAAATATATCAACGGTCGCACCAATGCCTTACCCGGTCATAACATGAGTATTGCGACCTTGGGTTGTTTAATTCTCTGGATTGGCTGGTTTGGTTTTAACCCCGGTTCCACTTTAGCGGTTAATGAAACTGTACCCTATATCGCTGTCACCACTAACCTCGCTGGGGCTGCGGGGGGTATTGCCGCTACCTTGACCGCATGGGCGAAAGATGGTAAACCTGACCTTTCGATGATTATTAACGGTATTCTGGCTGGTTTAGTGGCCATTACTGCCGGTTGTGATGGTGTATCCTATTGGTCGGCGGCAATCATCGGTTTAATTGCTGGTGTGGTCGTGGTTTACTCGGTGGCTTTCTTCGATAACCTGAAAATTGATGACCCCGTGGGTGCGACTTCCGTTCACCTCGTCTGTGGTGTGTTTGGAACTTTAGCCGTCGGTATCTTCAACAAAGATGCAGGTTTAATCACCGGTCAATTCCAACTGTTTATTAACCAAATTATCGGGATTGTAGCAGTAGGGGCATTTACCCTGATTGTTAGTGGTATTGTTTGGACAATCCTCAAGGTTACCCTCGGTATTCGTGTTACTCCCGAAGAAGAATTAGAAGGTTTGGATGTGGGTGAACACGGGATGGAAGCCTATAGCGGTTTCGTCAAGGAGTCCGATATCGTTGCTGGTGGCTATTATGCTTCCAGTGTTGAGATGGAAACGCCTAGCACTCGTTAGGGTAAACCTTGTCAAGATAGATTAATTGATCCCCGACAAAGTTAAAGAGAAAAGGAAGAAGGCCTCGCCCCGATGCGATCGGTGGCTATAATTGCCTTCTAAACCTTTTCTCTTTCGGTTTTTGTCTCTTTCCAGACAGAAAAAAATAATCTTGCTACTAACCACCAACCGACAATGAAAAAGATCGTAGGAATAACCATACTTTTGCTGGGACTGGGATTCAATTGCGGAGTTGCGCCAGTTTTTGCAGAAACCATCGCCGCCGCTCCCCCCAATCCGATTAGTGCTGGGGATACCGCTTGGATGCTGATCTCCTCGGCTTTAGTTTTATTAATGACCCCCGGACTGGCTTTTTTTTATGGGGGTTTAGTGCGTTCCCGCAACGTCCTCAACACCATGATGATGAGTTTGGTGGCCATAGGCGTCATCGGTGTAACTTGGGTGCTTTGGGGTTATAGTCTCGCTTTCGATGTCACCCCGGGTAAAAGTGGTTTTGGCGAGGGAATTGAAGCTTTTATCGGGGGACTAGATTGGATTTTTCTTAACGGTGTCACCGCCGCCGCACCCGATAGCACTGGCTATGCTCCCACCGTTCCCCATCAAGTGTTTATGGTCTATCAGATGATGTTTGCCATCATCACCCCAGCTTTAATTTCAGGGGCGATCGTGGAACGGGTTAACTTTAAAGCCTATTTTTGGTTTTTACTGCTTTGGTCCACCTTTATCTACTCTCCCCTAGCTCACTGGGTTTGGGGTAAGGGTTGGTTAGCAGCCACTGGGGCGCTGGATTTCGCCGGTGGAACCGTTGTTCACATTAGTTCTGGGATTTCCGCACTGGTGGCCGCTTGGGTCATCGGTCCGCGGCGTAGTTTTGGAACTCAAACCTATGCACCCCATAATGTGCCGTTTGTTCTCCTGGGTATCGGTTTGCTCTGGTTCGGTTGGTTTGGTTTTAATGGGGGTAGTGCGCTTTCCTCTAGTTCCCTAGCCACGACAGCTTTTGTTAATACCAGTATCGCCGCTTCGGCTGGGGGTTTGACATGGATGCTGATAGAATGGATTTTACGGGGTAAACCGACAGCGATCGGTATTGCTAGTGGATTTTTAGGCGGATTAGTGGGTATTACTCCCGCTGCCGGCTATGTAATGCCGATCGGGGCGATTCTCATCGGTTCGATCACTGCCCTTAGCTGTTTTTTTGCGGTTAGTCTCCGGGCAAAATTGCGCTTTGATGATTCTTTGGATACCTATCCCGTCCATGGTGTCGGCGGGACCATAGGGGCGATCCTTACGGGGGTTTTTGCGACTAAATCGGTTAATTCCTTGGGTAATGACGGTTTACTATTTGGCAACCCCGGCTTAGTCTGGACGCAATTTGTTGGCGTTGCCGCTACTTATATCTTTGCTGCCGTCGGTACTTTTGTTATCCTGAAAGTTCTCAGTCTATTTATGGAGCTGCGGGTTAAACCGAATACGGAAGCAGAAGGGTTAGATGTGCCTCAACACGGAGAGGAAGCCTACGGACAGGAATTCGAGTTTGGTAGCAGCTTTTCCTACGAAGAAAATCCTCCCGTCACAAATCCTCGAGAAAATTATTAGCGATTCAATCGGCTATCAGTCCGGCTAACAAAGGCGAAATTTCGTCTTTGTGGAACTGGGTTTAACAATTCCGTTTTTGGTCGTCTTGTCTCTGTCACCGGGGGTTGTGGGGGTTGCTGAATCAAGGTATGAATGCCAACTGTGCATCGTATCCAAAAGTTAGTTTGGGTCTAGGTTTTAAAAATCCCACAAGAGAAGATTCATATCTCAAATCAGCAACGCCAAGATTTGAACCAAAAATTTGACAAAATCGACGAACGGTTAAATAAGCTGGAGGTGGGACAGGCAAAGTTAACTGAAAAGGTTGAGGGCATCGATAATCGCCTAAAATCAGTGGAAGGAACCCAAAAAAATCAGGTTTGGACATTAATTGTTCTTTTGGCAAGTGCGGTCGCCTACGGCGCGGCGAAGCCGACCGCTACAGCCGGTTGGAAAGTATTTTTTTCAGGTAATCCCTAGAATTAAACCATGGCTAGGTAATGATTCGGTAGTAGTGGTGTAGCTCTCTTGCTTACCTGGTATGAATTGTGTAAAATATTTACTAATAAAAATAATTGCTTGATAAATGTTAAAGATTTGCTTTTTATAATTGCTATTTTTATCAATATCTTCTCTTGTATAATTAAACTTTGGTTAAATTATGATGAAAAGTCAGAATATTTTCTTCTGACAAAAAATTAACAAACTTCAACATCTTGTTGTCCTAAATTCGGTTCTTATTTCTGAAAATATAGCTGCCATACTTCATATTGGCGTAAATCTATTGTCCCAAGAAAAGACTGCCAAGGTAGGCATTGAGAACAAGCGACTTACTGCTGGTTGGAATAATCACTATCTGGAAACTCTTCTCGGTTGTCTTAATATTTCTACGAACTAAATCTTATTGAACTTTGGACGAAAGAAAAACTAATTGACGTAAAAGTTACGCCAATTATAGCGTTTCTCACACCTGTGTGGCACAGATAAACCTTTGCTGATTAAGCTTTTTACCATCGAAAATGTACCTTGTGCGAACAGGAAACGCTATCATGCCAGCTTTGTTTTTTGATTTTGCTTTGTTTAATAACGAATCAGATGACATTGGTTATGGCAAAACGCTCCTAAGAACCGCTATTTTTCAGCTTTTTTACGCGCTGAGAAAGAGGAGATATTGTCTCCAATTAGATTTGCGTAAAATGGCTCTTCTAGAGTAGTTATGATATTTTAGCAGAAAATAGTCCACACAAGCTTTGCCAAGTAAGGCTCACCAGAATTCAAAAAAGCAATTTTAATAAAAAAAGCTTTTTGCTTTGTTGGATTCTAGGCTATTTAAGGGTTTAGGCTCATTGAAACTACTAATTTGCCATAACCAGTCTAGGAGAACCCGTGAATTTTACGCAAATCTTTTTTTCTTTGTCCAAAGTCCAAAAATCTTAAGAATTGTGTGCGACTGCCCTGAAATCGCTATAATCATCCCTGAGAGGCGATAGTAATCCCTCGATCATCCACTGGTTAACGATCGCTAATGATTAGACAAACTTGGTTTTCTCAAGCGGTTTCGAGACAGCGAACCCCTGAGTTTCCCGATCGATCCGCCGATCGAGCCTCGACTTCCTTTTTCTCGGAGTTTATCGAACCATGTTGCAAGGATGGATTCAAATAGCGCTCACGATCCTGATTATCGTGGCGATCACCCCCTTTTTCGGGCGGTATATGGCTAAGGTTTTCATGGAACGGAGAACCCTACTCGATCCGCTCCTCGATCGGTCCGAGAATTTTCTCTACTCTCTCGTCGGTGTCATGGGGAAAGAGAATATGACCGGCTGGCAGTACGCCCGCGCAGTCCTCTACAGTAACGCGGTGATGGGATTCCTAATTTTTTCCATTATCGCCCTGCAAGGATTCCTTCCCCTCAACCCGACCGGAATCCCCGCCCCCACTTGGGACACCACCCTACACACGACGATTTCCTTTATCACCAACACCAACCAACAGCATTATTCCGGCGAAACCTATCTTAGCTACGCGAGCCAGATGTGGGGACTCGGCTATCATATGTTCACCTCGGCCGGAACCGGTCTAGCGGTGGGGATCGCCTTTATTCGGGGACTGACGGGGCGACCGTTGGGCAATTTCTACGTGGATCTGATCCGAGCGATCACCCGTATCCTCTTACCGATCTCGATCGTGGGGGCAATTGCCCTGATCATCTCCGGAGTCCCGGAAACCCTCGCCGGTCCGGCGATCTTACCGACGCTAGAAAACCCCAACCTGAGTCAGGCGATCGCCCGCGGTCCCGTGGCCCACTTCGAGATGATTAAGGAATTAGGAGAAAACGGCGGCGGCTTTTTTGCCATCAACTCGGCTCACCCCTTGGAAAACCCCAACGGATTCACGAATCTCGTGCAGTTGGTGGCGATTCTCTCGATTCCCACCTCGCTAATCTACACCTACGGAATTTTCGCGGATAATCTCAAACAGGCGTGGTTAATCTACCTGATTCCCCTGGGAATCTTAATCGGTTTTATCATTATCACAGCGATGGGGGAGTACGATGGCAACCCTGCGGTTAACTCTTTACTAGGAGTCGATCGAGCGGTTAATTTCGAGGGCAAAGAAGTCCGCTTCGGTTGGGCGCAATCGGCCCTGTACGCCGCGATCACCACTGCATCCATGTGTGGTGCGGTGAACTCAATGCACGATTCTTTTATGCCTAACGGTGGTTTCGTCACTCTCTCGAATATGTTCCTGCAAATAGTTTTCGGAGGCCAGGGAACTGGCACCGCCTACCTGTTCGCCTATCTAATCCTCGCAGTATTCGTCACCGGGCTAATGGTGGGGAGAACCCCGGAATTTTTGGGGCGCAAAATTGAGAAACGGGAAGTGGTATTAGCCAGTTTTTTAATTCTGCTGGTTCACCCGATCGCCATCCTCATCCCCGGAGCGATCGCCCTTGCGATCCCCGATTTTCAAGGTATCAGTAACCCCGGCTTTCACGGATTATCTCAAGTTATCTACGAGTACGCTTCCGCCGCCGCCAATAACGGATCGGGATTCGAGGGACTAGGAGATTCCCAACCCTCGCCAATCGCGATCGCGGGCGGGGCGACACCGACGATCACCGGTCTCTGGTGGAATCTGAGTGCTTCGTTCAGTTTACTCGCGGGACGCTATATCCCGATCGCCGCCCTGCTCTTGTTAGCCGATGGGATGTCCCACAAACAATCGGTTCCCGCCACCTCCGGAACCCTCCGCACCGATACCGGCTTGTTTACTGGCGTGACGGCGGGGGTGATTTTAATTCTCGGCGCGCTGACTTTCTTTCCAGTGTTGGCCTTGGGCCCGATCGCCGAAGCTTTTCAAATCGGCTAGGAGTTTAGACAAGTTATGAAAACGAACAACGGCTCTTCTAAATCCTCTCGCCCGTTGCGAGTACCGAGAGGTCGCCGGGACGACCGCCGCCATACCCCCAAGGTAAACCGGACCGGTCTCTATCAAAGCGCAATCCAGCAGTCCTTCCTTAAACTCGACCCGCGGATCACCGTTCGCAATCCAGTTATGTTCGTCGTCTGGTTGGGAACAATCGTCACGGCGCTAGTCACGATTAACCCGAATTTATTTGGCACAATCTCCGCCGATATCGGACAACAACGGCTACTCAACGGCATCATTACCCTGATCCTCTTCTTCACGGTGCTATTTGCCAACTTCGCCGAAGCAGTGGCCGAAGGACGAGGCAAAGCTCAAGCCGATGCCCTACGCTCCACCCGCAGCGATACGATCGCCCGCCGGCTCCTCCCTGACGGCTTGATCGAGTCGGTCAATTCTACAAGCCTACGCCGGGGCGATCGGGTAAAATTGGTGGCTGGGGACATGATTCCTGCCGACGGAGAAGTAATTGAGGGAATCGGTTCGGTGGATGAATCGGCGATCACTGGAGAATCAGCTCCCGTTTTGAAACAGCCCGGCACCGATATCGCCAGTTCCGTTACTGGTGGAACGCGTCTTCTCTCCGACGAGTTGACGGTACGGATCACCCAAGAGCCGGGGCAGGGTTTTATTGATCGCATGATCGCCCTTGTGGAAGGGGCCGAGCGCACGAAAACCCCCAACGAGATCGCGCTGACGGTACTGCTGGCCGTATTAACCCAAGTTTTCCTGATCGTCGTCGCCACCGTACCATCGATCGCTAACTACATCACTGGTTTTCTCGATAGTATTCTCGGTCCGGAGGTGGCGAATAGCTTTCGAGCGGGTTCGAGTATCGCCATCCTGATCTCCCTCCTCGTCGCCCTGATTCCTACCACCATCGGTGGTTTACTGAGTGCGATCGGTATTGCCGGGATGGATCGGGTCGCCCAATTCAACGTTATCGCTACCTCTGGGCGGGCGGTGGAAGCCTGCGGCGATGTCAATACCCTCCTTCTCGATAAAACGGGAACAATTACCCTCGGCAACCGACTGGCTGACGAATTTATCCCCGTCAACGGTCATAACCTCGAGGAATTAGCCCGCGTCTGTCTAGCGGCCAGCCTTTTCGACGAAACCCCGGAAGGACGCTCGATCGTTGCCTTAGCCCGGAATTTGGGCGTAAGCGTGGATATCGACGGTAAAACCGCCGAAGGGATCGAGTTTTCCGCCCGTACCCGCATGAGTGGCACCGATATGGACGGTGAGGAATACCGCAAAGGAGCCGTAGACGCGATTAAAGGTTTCGTCCGTTCCCGCGGTGGTTCCGTTCCCGAGACCCTCGATCAGGCACAGGAAAGGGTTTCCCGTTTGGGGGGAACTCCCCTGGCCGTCTGTCGGGGTAACGATATCTACGGGGTGATCTATCTCAAGGACATCGTGAAACCGGGATTAAAAGAGCGCTTCGACCAATTACGGCGTATGGGGGTGAAAACGATCATGCTCACTGGCGACAACCAGATCACGGCAGAGGTGATCGCGGCGGAGGCGGGGGTGGATGATTTTATCGCCGAGGCTACCCCGGAAGATAAGATCGAGGTGATCCGTCGCGAGCAAGCCAAGGGCAAGTTAGTTGCCATGACGGGAGACGGCACTAACGACGCACCGGCACTGGCCCAGGCTAATGTGGGTGTGGCGATGAACTCCGGAACCCAAGCGGCGAAGGAGGCGGCTAATATGGTGGATCTCGATTCTGACCCGACCAAGCTGATCGATTTAGTGACCATCGGCAAACAGTTATTAATTACCCGCGGAGCCCTGACCACGTTTTCGGTAGCCAACGATATTGCTAAGTATTTCGCTATTATCCCGACGATTTTCGCCGCTGCTGGGATCGGTGCTTTAAATATCATGGGTTTGAAAAGTGCTCAATCGGCGATCGTCTCGGCCCTGATCTACAATGCCCTGATTATCCCTGTTTTGATTCCTCTGGCACTTCAAGGCGTTCAATTTCGCCCCCTCACTGCTGACCAACTATTGCGGCGCAATATCCTTATCTACGGCGTGGGAGGCATGATTGCGCCATTTATTGCCATTAAGATTATTGATGAGATAATTTCAGCGATCGGGTTGAGGTAATGGGAAAATCTGCAATATTTAAGCCTAGTTTATTCGGATTGAAGCACTCGAATCGGGATTTTACCCAAAAAGAAACCTGGGGTAAAAATCAATTTAATTCCTCATTTCCTGCTTCTTTGTGCGCTTACTTAGATGGGAAAGGACTGAAAAATGTATATCTGAAACTCGATGAAAATTTAAAAATTAAACCTGCGGAGTTAAGTACACAAGAGTTATACGGTTTAGCTCCCGATTCCGATAATTTATTTTACGCTTTCGAGAGTCAATTTACGCCGTATAATCAATTTGTAATCGGTAGTTTGCCTAGAGTCGATCTAGTAACCCAGAGAATCGATAACGGTAATTGTCTTCGAGGTCTGGAAATTAAATTAACCGCTTTACCAGACAATACGACTTGTGACTTAGAAGATATTCGTTATGGATGTGAAATAGTGGTTAGACCAGATACCATCGTGTATCTCGCCTGTAGTACAATTAATCACATTAGGCAAAATATACAAAAATTGCAGGAGATTATCGGTAGTGATTTCGATTCTATTCAACAGTGGACAGAACCGAGAGAGGTAATGCCTTATTTACTATCAATAGTTGGCGTTATTGACCGACTATCGCTTGATTTATTGCCCTATCAACAACCATTTTTAATACAGCCTATCTGGAAAACGGAAGGCAAATCTTCAAAATTGGCAGAGCAATGTTTAGATCTGTTCATTTGGAGCGATCTAGCTTTCACTCGGCTATTCGTAGATCTGACTAAATTTGAAGCGAGAATAGAAAAAAGTATTTCCAGACAAATACGTTCTGCGATATGGCTGTTCAAAATGCTTGAGGATTTCAGCAAACAGGAGTGCATCAATCATAGAAAAATAATCGATCAACTTTCTTACAATACAAAAAACGATAAAGCGTTTGCATTAAGCGGCAAAATTACCAACCGGTATATGCCTTCAGAAATTTTGCATCGACCCAGAATTAACAAATCAGAAATAAGAGAAATTATTTTAGGAGGTGGACAAAATTTATTGAGTCCTGAAAGGCGATTTGATGCTATTATTTATAATTCACCCGATTTGTTTAATTTAGAGGAGGGAGCAAAATGATCACAATCGATTTATTCGCCGGTTGTGGTGGTTTATCTTTAGGTTTCCAGAAAGCGGGGTTTACTATTGTGGCTGCATTTGATAATTGGATACCTGCTATAGATGTCTATAGAAATAACTTTAGTCATCCGATATTTAATGTCGATTTATCTAGAGAATCTAATCAAGAAATATTGGCTCAATATAATCCTGAGATTATTGTCGGCAGCCCTCCTTGTCAAGACTTTTCCAGTGCCGGGAAGAGAAACGAGGGTTTAGGACGAGCGAATCTAACGCTCACATTCGCCGAAATTGTAACTAGAGTAAGTCCCCAATGGTTCGTTATGGAAAATGTGGATAGAATTGAGAAAAGTAAAATACTCATTCAAGCAAAACAAATTTTTAAAAGCCATGGTTATGGTTTAACTGAAAAAGTTATTAATTCTTGTTACTGCGGAGTTCCTCAAACTAGAAAAAGATATTTTCTGATCGGTAAAATGAAGGAAGAAGATGATTTTTTAATCGATGAAATCAATGAAAATCTATCAAGTCAACCTCTGAATGTATTTGACTATATGGGCAAAGAATTAGATATAGAATACTATTATAGACATCCTAGAAGCTATCAAAGAAGGGCGATATTCAGTATTTATGAACCTAGCCCTACTATTCGAGGAGTAAATCGACCAGTTCCCAAAACCTATCGACAACATCCCGGTGATGCTTGTCATCTCAAGGAAAAATTAAGACCGTTAACAACGATCGAGCGAAGCTATATCCAAACTTTTCCTAAAGACTTTATTTTTACAGGAACAAAATCTAATCTAGAACAAATGATTGGCAATGCTGTTCCTGTTAATTTGGCCAGATATGTGGGCCAATGTATTCTTAACTATGAATTGAAAAAGGGGAACAAGACAACCTATCGACAACTACAGCTATTTTCTTGATTTACTGGCAAAAACAAATCTCCAAAAAACTCTAATTCTTATGAAAGCAGCCCTTAGAAAAAACCGATTTTTCTGGTATATTTTCTTAAATTTCTGTCTAACAATTCTTTTCTCCTCCATCGTTCAAGCTTCTACGGGAAGCACTATCGATAGGTGGCAAGCTTCCGCGTTAACCCTTTTAGGATTGGTCGCTTTTGCTTTATTTATCTACCTATTTTTTGTCATCTTTATACCGGAGAGGTTTTAATTATGAGTTTTGCACGCGAGGCCGGTAGAGCCATCCGTTCTACCCTAGTTCTCTGGGTAATTACTGCCCTGATCTATCCTTTCTCGATGATCGCCATCGGTCAAATTCTTTTTCCCTGGCAAGCGAACGGGAGTTTAATTACCAATAATCAAGGTCAAGTGGTGGGTTCGGCTCTAATTGGGCAACCTTTCACCAGCGATCGCTATTTTAATAGTCGTCCGAGTACCACCGCCTACAGTACGGCCGATCCGAAAAACGATCCTGCCAAAGTCCTGCAAACCGGGGTTTCGGGAGCAAGTAACCTAGCGCCTAGTAACCCGGCATTGATCGATCGCATTAAAGGAAAACCCGATCCCGATCCGGCGAAAGCTATAGAGGGCGAAATTCCCCGATTAGAGAAAGCGGCAATTAAACCCACCGCAGATCTAGTATATACTTCCGGTTCCAGTCTCGATCCCCATATCACCCCAGAGGCCGCCAGAGCGCAGATCGAGCGGGTGGCGCGGGTGCGGGGATTACCGACGAATCAAGTGGAGATACTGATTATCAAAAACACCGACGAGCGCTTTCTCGGCATCTTCGGCGAACCGGGGGTTAACGTGCTGAAACTGAATCTGGCTCTAGACGCGATCGCCAATACCCGATCAGGTTTCTGATACTAAATCCTGTTTAAAAGGTATAGGAAAGTGGCAAGTGGAAAGAGAGAGTTTGCCCTTAAAAACCCCAACTTAGTAGATTTACAAAAATGAGATACAGCTGCTAAAAAACTAACTGGGAGAGGATTGTTTACCTGATCTTAGCTTGGGATTCACATTGAAAACCTTGATCGCGCCAAGCTTCTAAATCAACGGAATTTAAGGGGATGACTTGCCCACAAGGGGGATAGATTAATTGTCCCACAAAAGCCCAAATTATACTTCTAGTCACATCTAACCCAGTTTTTAGCATTGATTCGTGATTACCCGGAATACCAATTTCTCTAACTGCATCGATTTCTACTGCTATACCGTGGGATTGCAAGGGAATTTCTGCTAACCATTTAGCGCGGGGTAAATGAGTAGGGGAGGTGACAACTTTTACTTTATGTACTCCCCATTGTTTTAAAATTGGCACGGCAAAGAAAAAATTACCGAAGGTAGAATCAGCACACTTTTCTAACCAGACGTTAGTTTTTGGCGCTTTTGCCCGTTCAAATAGTAATAAAATACAGGGGTCTTTCGAGCCTTGGGAAATTAAAATCGGTGTATCGGGGTATTGCTGGGCTAGATTGGCTACATAAATTTCCCGACGAATGCTGCCCCCCAAAACTAAAATGGCATCAACGGGTTTTTGTTGATTAATTGGCAAGCGGATGGCTAAATTAATCGCTAAATTAAGGATAATAAACCCAAAAACCAGGATTGGAGTTAGTTTTAACCATCTTTGCCAATGCCGGTGTTTACGCGCAACATTTTTCGGTTTTTTCGCCATTGACTTAGAGATGGTGTAACAATTGTGCTTTGATAATTTTTTCTGCGGGGTTGAGTTTGACTAATTGTGAACCTGTCCCGTCTTTACCCGTAACTGTGACAGTTTCCACCTCTAAGGTTAGTTTTCGATTCTGATTGGTACTTAATAACACTATACTCCCCGGCCGCGCCGCTACCATGGCCGCTAAACTATCCTGTTTGTTAACGAATTGTAAAGCAGGTGAACCAAGATCGCCTAATTGTGATAAGCGTAAATTCTCGATCGCTAGTCTTTTTCCGTAACCTAATCCCGAAATCAGCAGCAGATTTTCCCGATGAGGGAGAGAAACACAACCAGCCAGATTTTCCCCGTAGCGTAATCGCAAAATTGCTAAACCCTGGGCAGATTTACCCATAATTGGCAATAATTCCTCGCGCACGGGATAACGCAGCACTCGACCGCTACTGGTGGCGATCGCTAAGTCTAGGTCCTCGTGAGTAAAAATAGCAGCATATAGGCGATCGTCTTCTTTCAATTTCATCAGGGACAAACCCCGACTACCAACCCCCTCTAATTCATTGATGGGAAGCCGCTTTATTCGCCCCTGTTGACTCAGTAAAAGCAATTCTTGATTTTTTTGAGGTTCCGTCAAGAAGAATTGATTTAATACGGCTTCTGACTCTTTTTGGGCGGTTTTGGTCAGCAGACGGTCGATTAACACCGGTTGATTCGCTTGCGGAGGGACTTCCCGGATAGAAATCGGGTAAGCTTTGGCATTATCGAGGATAACTAGGAAATTTTCCCGTTTTTCGATCGCCTGTTGATAGATAATTAAACCCTGGTCCGGCGCTCGCTCTTCTGGTGTCGTCCAACTGATTTTATCTTCGGCATCAAGCAATAAAATCGCATTTTCTGGGGGTTCTTGGGGCGTAAATAGGCTTAAACTCGGTGCATTCTCACTCTCAGACTTTTTCTTAACTTTATTCTCCTGTTTTTTAACTTCTGCCTCCTGCTTCCCGTCTCCTCCCTCCTGTTTTTTAACCACAGAATCCTGTTTCTTCCCTTCTGTCTCCTGTCGACCGTCTCCTGTCTCCTGTTTTTTAACCACAGAATCCTGTTTCTTCCCTGCTGTCTCCTGTCTCCTGTCCCCCGACTTCCCGGTGCGAATTTTTGTCCGTCTGCTATCGGCGAATTTTTTCTTTAAAGAGCGCAATTCTTTTTTCAGAGACTTGAGAAACTCCTGACGGTTATGGAGGAGAGTTTCCAACTGTTGAATTTTTGTTTGTAATTCCGTCGCTTCCGTCTCTAACTTTTGTCTTTCCAAACCAGTTAAACGACGTAGGGGCATAGCCAAGATAGAATCAGCTTGAGGGTCACTAATGCCCAATTCTGCCTGAAAACGATACTTAGCCGTCGTCCCATCGGGAGCATTTTTGAGAATATCCACCACTCGATCGATATTCTGCAAAGCTAATAATAAACCCTCCACTAGGTGTAAGCGATCGCTGGCCTGTTGCAACTCATCGCCATACTGACGGGTGAGAGTTGTTTCTCGAAAGCGCAAGAATTCCTGTAAAACTTGTTTTAAAGATAACTGCCGGGGTTGATTATCGACTAAAGCGAGGATAATCGCCCCGAAATTAGTCTGTAGGGCTGTTTGTTGGTATAAAGCCGCCAAAACCTGCTGCGGTTGACTTTCCCGCTTTAATTCAATCACCACCCGAATGCCTTCGCGATTGCTTTCATCGCGGATATCGGCAATTCCCTCCAATTTGCCTAAATTGACTAATTCGGCGATTTTTTCAATCCATGCCGCCTTATTCACCTGAAAAGGCAACTCAGTAACCACAATTGCCGTCCTTTCCCTTCGGCGCTTGCCCTCAATGATAATGGTTTCAGTTTTCGCCACTCCGCGCACGGGAATAATCCCCCTACCAGTGCGATAGGCCTCGCGAATGCCGGTATCATCTAAAATCTCGCCTCCCGTGGGAAAATCGGGACCGGGAATAATTTCTACTAACTTTTCCTCGCTTAAATCGGGATTATCGATCAAAGCGATTAAACCTTCCACCACTTCCCCTAAATTATGGGGAGGGATATTAGTCGCCATCCCTACCGCAATACCTGAACAACCATTAAGAATCAGTATTGGTAACTGAGCGGGTAAAACAACTGGTTCCTGTTGAGAATTATCAAAATTACTGCTAAAATTAACGATCGCTTCGCTAATTCCCCCTAAAACCGCCTGATCACCGATGCCAGCCAAACGGGTTTCGGTGTAACGCATGGCCGCTGGGGGGTCGTTATCGATCGAACCAAAGTTACCATGGCCCGATAAAAGTGGGTAACGACTGGAAAAATCCTGTACCATACGAACCAGTGCTTCGTACACTGACTGATCGCCGTGGGGATGATATTTACCCAACACATCCCCTACCACCCGCGCACATTTGCGAAAAGGGCGATCGGGAGTTAAACCGAGTTCGTGCATAGCGTATAATATGCGACGATGGACTGGTTTTAAGCCATCGCGTACATCCGGCAAGGCTCGCCCCACGATCACACTCATGGCATATTCTAGATAGGAGCGTTCCATCTCTTGGTGTAAGGCCGTGGGTACAATTTGACCACTAGCTAAGAAATCCAGTTGTTTGGCCATGAGTCTCTCGTTTTCAATCTGTCTAGCTGTGAATCATAAGGCATTTTGCCCGTTTTAACCTCGTTTATCCCTGAGCATCCCTATGACGACTGTTTTGATTGTAGAAGACGACCCGATAAATTTTCGCGTTTTTGCCAAAATTTTGACCAAACGAGGTGGTCTAGAGATTAAAGGGACTGAAGATGTGGAAGAAGTGCTTCGTATTGCTCGGGACAAGGAAGCGGATGTGATTTTAATGGATGTCTCCCTCTCCCATAGTGTCTATGAAGGGAAAGCAGTAGATGGTATTAAAATCAGCCAAATTCTCAAAGCTAACCCAGAAACCGCCGATTTACCCGTTATTCTCGTCACTGCTCACGCTATGGAGGGCGATCGAGAGAATTTTCTCCAGCAGAGTCGGGCCGATGGTTATATTTCTAAACCAGTGGTTGATCACCAAGCTTTTGTTGAGCAAATTTTGGCGATTATCGATCAGAAGCCGGTCTAAGCTTTGAGTCTTCTTTTGTTAGTATATCAGTACTGATATAGACCAGCTGCTTTCAGTTTACTCCTAACAGCTATCTCCCTAATCCTCAACTCTGCCATAAATGGCGTAGGCTCGATCGAGCGACCAGGCCCACATCTGATCCCCTAGGGAAAAATGCCACCATTCCCCCTTATGTCGGCTAAATCCTGCCTCCTCCATCACTTTAGCCAATAAAACTCGTTTTTGATGATAACCCTGTTCTCGTGGGCTTTTTGCGGCGATATAATAATCGGGATGCGATCGCTCTCCGATCTCATCGATTTCTCCTCCCATGTCGATGGTTTGTCCCTTCTTGTCCACTAGGGTAATATCGATCGCCGCTCCGGTACTATGGGGAGGCGGGGTGGCGGCATTATCGCTGGGAACCGCCCAAATAGTGTAAACTTCTGTTAAAATCGCTTGACTTTCTGCCTCCGATACTTCCTCTTTGGCTAACCCTCTTGTGTCTAGGAGAGTCTGAAAACTATAATCGACCATAAATTGTTGCACTTCAATCGGTCGATAGGCATCAAAAATCAAAATTTGCCAACCGGGTTGATAAACTTGCACACGGTTTTGAGCGTCAATCAGAGCATTTAACACCCCCTGTCGCAAAAAATAGGGAGATTTACCCCGATAATTAGCTCCTAATTTCTCGTAAGCATGGGGAGAAGGAATAACAAACTTATCTGCGGGTATAGGTACTAGGGGTTCCCCGCATTCACGAATAGGAATTTTTTGGTAGGGTTTCATCGCGTCATCGGGAAATGGTAATTTTATTGATGGTTCACTCGATCGCCAGTTTACGGGTAAAATAAACCCGTTATTCTTCCTCCTCAACGGTTGCAGGGAATTTCATACTGGCCCAAGTTAACTGTTTTTGTGGGTCTTTTTCTGGTTCACTAAAACTCTCCTTGAGTTGTTCTTTCACCTGAGCAATGTTGCCACTTTGAGCGGCATTCTTTAGATCATAGACATAACGAGCATTTTCGATCGCTTCCTCTTTACTACGAGAACTAGACTCAAAGCATTTTTCTAGGTCTTTGTAAATACCCTTGCGAGAGATTTTGAGAAAATATTGACGTTCCGTATCGATTAGTTTAGCCAATAATTCTAGGTGCATGGAATCCTCAGCACAGATATCCGCGAGTATATCCCATTCTTCACTCCCCAAAAGATTATTATCCGCTCCCGGTCGCGGGTCTTGAAAAGTTTCTCCAGTCACTTGTTTATAAATCTTCGGTAATTGGTCATCAAATTCGTGCTTTTCTTCCCTCCAAATCCGGCGAATTTCGCTGAGTTCCTCCGTGGTAATTAGGGTAATATCTTTCATCTCCTCTGGGGCATTAGTACGCACGCTCTCCTGAGCCTCTAATACCCTTCTCAGCCAATATTCCCGCCATTGTTTAGTATAAGGGCCAGGTATCGGTTCGATCGATATTTCTCCATTTAAGTTTCTTTCAAATAATTGAACTTTCCCAAAGATACGGCGAAAATCCCGTTTTGGTCGGTCATCTTCTATATCTAATTCGTTGCGAAGGTCTAAAAGTGGTTGTAACCATTCTTTTTCCTCGTCATTCTGTATCATTGCCTCCATGGATTTATCTTTATTCACCAACGTACACACCCAACAACCAAAGCGCGAATCTCCACAGCTAGGAGTGGAAGTATCTACCACTAGGGGACATTCATTATCCGCAGTTGCTCCTCGATACATTGCTAATAGTTCTTTGTTATCCCCTCCCCAGGGATTTTCCCACTGCATTAAGTACATCCATACCTCATCAGTACGCCAATCTTCTAAAGGGCTATAAATAATTGCATTAGGAAGACTACCACTATAGCGCAGTGGTTTACTAATATTCTCCTTGAGATTAAGTTGTTCTTGAAAGCTATTAATTTCATATTTATTCATTGTTGAAGCACGTTTATTACTCTCAGCCTTTCTTGTACCAAGCATAAGAATAACTTCGCCATTTTCTCGAATTTGCTGACGAATAAAATGATTTGTTGGTGTTATCTTCAGTCTTTCAGTACACCAACGAAATCCATGACGAGGTGCAGGATAGCCTTTCCCAATTAAACAAGTCCAAAAAGTATCTTTTATTTCTGGGCGTAATAAATAAGGTTCTACAGGCATCTGCTGCATTTTAGCTTCATTTTTCATTCTGGCTAAAGATTGCTTAACCCAAGTAGATACAAGAGGATTTTCAACTTGAGTATCTGTAGTCATTACATAAATTTTTTTATGACGCTCCTCAATGGAAAGCTTGCCGATTGCATTCCAAATTAATTGAACAACAGCACTACTATCTTTTCCGCCTGAGTAACCTATAACAAATGGAATACTGTTAGAAAGATACAAATTTTGAATTTCTTTCGTAATTATTTCAATATCTATAACAAAGTCGTCAACAGTTCTAGAAGGAAAAATACTTATCTGTGTTTGCTCGCCCAAAATAACATTATTTCTCATAAATTTAACCTTTAAATATATTATCTCTATGCCATTTTACTGATTCAAGATTAGGCAGATATTCGTTATTATCAGGCAGTAAAAGATTCTCACCATGAAAATCTTTTATAGACTTTGCGTTCGGTGAAACTTCTTCAAAATCTTTTGTGATAATAATTTTGTATTGATCATCAATTGTGAATAATCCTTGATCAAATGCCCAATGATGATTTTTACAAAGAGATAAACCGTTGTTTATCTGGTTATTATAGAATTTAGCAAAAGGTTTGATATGTGCGCCATCGACAATACTTTGTGTCAAGGAGTGGTTGACTTTAAGACCGCAAAAAGAGCATTGATAATTATATATATAAACGACTGCTTTACGAAAAAAAGCACTTCTTATTAAAGATTTTCGTAGATAGAATTTTTTCTCCTGTTCTACATTATCGAATATTGATAATTCTTCCGTACTTACATCCTGCAAGTTAGTGTTAATAGTCAATATTTCACTAATTTCTTTTTGAGATGATGAAAACCATACTGATATTAAAGTGTCTATTAATTCCTGACGATAGTTTTGATCCTGCAGCAAATCATATAATTCCTCATCTAATAAGGCATATTCTACGGCTAATTTGAGTTTTTTCGTTGACTTTGGCTGTAGCCCATTAAAATCTGGCTTTAATCTTAAATACCAGAATCCTTCGCTTTGTAAGTGAAAAAATGGATAATACAAACCTCCCTCATATTGGGAGGATAAAACACTCCAGTATTTATTAAATGTATTAATTAATTCATCAGAAACAAAAATTTTATTTTCCGTGATTAATCCCTGTGAAATTAGATCGATAACTGATAAAAGTAAAATTGGTTTATATTGAGCATTACCTCTTTTTTTACTAACATTAACATTCAAGGAGGCAAATCTTTCACAATAATATTTTAAATTGCGTAGAGGAAAACTATCGACCATAGGGGGGGGGGAGATATGCTGCTAAAAAAAGGAAACTATTACCAGCATACAGAAAAACACCCCACCGAGGGGAAAAATATAGAAAGCCTAAAGAGATAGTCATAATAACATCGATCGAGCGCAGCTGACGAGCGATCGCAAACTACAGAATATATGTACTAAAAAAGCAGGCTTGTGGGAGAGTAGTTAACCTAATTGGGACTTGCTGAATATCAGTGAAAGCTTTGCCTGAAAAGGTTTTTTTGACTTTTTTAGCCAAAAAAGTGCCAGAACCCACATTCAGCACTTGATGATGTGAGTATATATACTTAACGAGCTACTCCCAGCAGATTTCCAATATCTCCCCCATGAGAGATTTAGACAAAAATACTTAAATAGCTGTAAGCCTTTCTATGACTGGGTTAGGTTAAATAAAAAATATTCAAAATAACCTGCTGGATGTGGGCCAGAAACAAACGTTGAGAAATCGATCCGAGGGACTCAAAACCCTGGCACTTTTATTAGCGAACGCCAGATAAAATTGAGAAACTAAGCGACGAAACTACCATTTTGCCGACTGTGTGGCTCCTAGATTCCCTCTGGGGAATTATACAGCAAACCCTAATTAAGTTCTCTTGATCGAGAAGAATATCACAATACTGGCAAGCAAGTTATACATTGCCTGAGCGGAATGGATGCACTAAAACTTCCGTCAGCGTCAACGTAGAGGTAACGGCTAACTCCTTTAACAAGCGAAGTTGCTCGTCTGGGGTGAGATTCTCAACTTGCTGGCGAACATCTTGATAGGTAGTCATGCTCTTTACTCCCTGTTTCTTCTGTTAATCATGTCATATTGCCCACAGATCACGGCTCCAAAAAGTCAGGTAAAATGCCCCCATATTTGTCTAAATTCGATCGCACTCCCGTCTGTCGCTGTGCCTAGACGTTTTTAGATTATTATCATTTACTTGAATCAATGACCATGGTGCGTTCCCCCAAATCGATCGCTGCAGCGGTAGGACTTGCATGAGGGAACGAACTCTACCAGATCTGCACTGAGTTCCGTTGTTGCCTTGTTAGGATTAGGAGGATTAGAGTTAGTCTCTAGCCTGAAAAAACGGAAATAGGAATAGTAGGGGGGCAATGTCCACCTTACCGCTTTTTCGGTCATAATAAATCCGAATTAGGGCGAACTGTAGTAAAATAGGAAACGAACCTCTTAAGCAGGGTTTATAAGGATGTCCAGACGAGACGATCTACATTTATCATTACGTCATACTTTAGAAAAAGAAGGTTGGAAAATCACTGATGATCCTTTAATTCTAACCTTAGAAAAAACCTTGCTTAAAGCTGATTTAGGAGCAGAAAAGTTTTTTGCCGCGGAAAAAGAAGATCGTAAAATTGCCGTAGAAATCAAAGACTTTGATACGCCTTCAGTTATCAGTGAATTAGAAAAAACAATAGGACAACTTCAATTATACCAATGGGCTTTAGATTCACAAGAACCTGAAAGAAAACTTTTTTTGGGCATTAGTCAAGCGGTTTATTTAAAACACTTCAAAAAAGCTATTTTCCAACTGGTTATTAAACGTAACAGAATCAATTTAGTTATTTATAATCCTCAAAAGGAGATAATTGTCGAATGGATAACACAGTAAATTATGCCGATATTCTGACTCAAGTTATCAGAAAAGAATCGGCGATGCAACCTCGATTACAAACCCTTAAAATTACTCCAGTTTGTGATCCAGAATCAGGCAACTTTTTAATAATTATGACTGGTTGGGAAAAAGAAGCGTGGATTAATACAATTTTATTTCACGCTCGTTTATTGAAAAATAAAATTGTCATTGAAGATGATAATCTTGAAGAAGGATTAACAACCAATTTAATTCAAGCTGGGATTCCCCCAGAAGATATTATTACTGGACTTTCCCTAGAAAGGTAGGCATTGCCCACCTTAGCGATTTTTCGGTCATAATAAAATAGCTTAACAGCACTTCGACACATTTCGACAGGCTCAATGTAAGAGCTTCGGTGTCCACTAAAATCTTGACAATCTAAGTGGGTGGGTGGAATTAAATATAAGACGAACGTAGGTTGGGTTGAAGCATGAAACCCAACGCCTGATCGCACTCCCGTCCGTCGCTGTGCCTAGACGTTTTTAGCTTATTATCATTTACTTGAATCAATGAGCATGGTGCGTTCCCCAAAGTTGATCGCTGCGGCGGTAGAACCCGCATGAGGGAACGAATCTTACTAAATCGGCGATCATACTATTCCCAAGTTAGAGTTATACCTTCTAGGTTACATACTCTCTGGATAGTTTCCAGTTTACTTTCAGTCAATTTCCCAAATAGATGAACTCTCATTTTATGTTTGGGATAATACTGTCCATAACTCTTTATTTGCCCAATCGCTGATTTCCAACCTTTTGTATTTTTGACTTCAATTATTTCAGTTTTGGTTAAGACATCTATTCTACCTACCTTATCAATGTAAACCTCGGTTTTTCCTCCTAATTCCCTAGCCAGTTTGTCCCGATACCAAGCCTCTGTCCCCTTTACAGGAGTATTTATCTCCGGCTCAATAACTATGCCATTAAGCTGATTAATAAAGTCCCGAATTGCTCCTCTTACTAATTTTTGAGCAGCATTGGGGGACTGTCTTTTCCGTTTAGCCATTACTTACTCAGTGAATAATTTAGAGATACCATACCCAGCCAAACCAATTACTGCTCCTACTGCCGCTACGGGAGCCATTGTAACTGCAACTGCCGTCCCCCCTACTGCTAATCCCATACCTCCAACCAATGCTGATATGCCGGCTCCAGCACCCGCACCAATTGCCGCTGCTCCAATTGCCGTTGCGTCTTGTTCTTCTATTGCTTTCTTGGTTCCGTAAACTGCTGTGCCGACCACTGCTCCTGCCGCTGCTACTGGAGCCATACCGACTCCCAGAGCAGTTCCTCCTACAGCCAATCCCATACCGCCAACTACTGCCGATGCACTAGCTCCAATCGCTGTACCCACTCCCACTGAAATCATTGCCTCTTGAACTTCTTCTGGCTTATTTTTGTCCGTCATTATTTTGCCTCATTTTTTAGGTTTAACTATTTGATTATACAGAAGCTTTCCGAATAACCAGAGTAAGGATATCGGGAAACTTTCGGCCTATCACCCGTTTTGTGGATTCCTGACAATTAGCCAGGGTACAAAGAAATTCTCACTTACCATAGCACCAATTATTCAATCTGGCTGCACTTCGTAACAAAAATTTACAACCCCATCATAAGCGATCGCACTCCCGTCCGGCGCTGTGCTTGGACGTTTTTAGATTATTATCATTTACTTGAATCAATGTTTAAGGAACGAACTCCACAGATTGGCGTACTGTTACAGAGCATCCAAAACCAAAACTTTTAAATCTGGGACAGCAGCTAAACGGGCATCATTGGTCAAGAAAAACATAGCACCTTCTCCCATAGCAGTGGCAATCTGGATTGCGTCTGGAGTTCGCAAGTTTTGTCTTGCTCTTAACTGGGCGGCAACTTCGGCAATCTCAACGGAAATAGGTACTGTAATTAAGTTTTCTTGATCAAGAAGAATATCGCGATACTGGCCAGCAAGTTCTACATTGCCTGAGCGTAATGGATGCACCAAAACTTCCGTCAGCGTCAACGTAGAGGTAACAACTTGAAACTCGCCTCGACTTAGCGTCCAAAAAAAGGTACGAACAAGCCCTAAATATGCCTGATTTTGCTCCATCATGTAAATGAGTGGCGCGGTATCCAAACCCACAACTTGACCTTGTAGTTGCATCAGCCATTCCATGAGCCACGTTCCTGATTAATGTACTCTTGAGCATCAAGTCCACTCCAGATTTCTTTTCCTAGTCCTTCTAGTTCCATAATGCTATGCTTGGGCTTAACAAGCATAGGGCGACGTACCATTACAGCTAACTCTTTTAACAAGCGAAGTTGCTCGTCTGGGGTGAGATTCTCAACTTGCCGGCGAACATCTTGATAGGTAGTCATGCTCTTTACTCCCTGTTTCTTCTATTAATCATGTCATATTGCCCACAGATCACGGCTCCAAAAAGTAAGGTAAAGTGCCCCCATATTTGTCTAAATTCGATCGCACTCCCGTCTGTCGCTGTGCCTAGACGTTTTTAGATTATTATCATTTACTTGAATCAATGATGGTTGTGCGTTCCCCCAAATCGATCGCTGCAGCGGTAGGACTTGCATGAGGGAACGCACCCTACTGGATCCTGTCACACTAAAGAATAAGACAGCCGATGAGTACCTAACCAATATGCGTATAGGTCTTTTTTGCCCATTTAGCACCAATCATCCTCTTCTTATATAAGCGATCAAAGTCGGGATATTGTGCTTCTAAGAGGGTACCTTCACCGTAAGGGCTATCTATTATTGTTATCCAGGAATGTATAGTATCCATCAACTGTCCTAGCTGAAAGTAAAGTAGGCGAATTTCAATTGTCTTATTGAGCGCTTCGTTACTGATCAAGTCAAAGAACTCAGCCATACGCTCTACAGCACCATTGTCAGGGGGACCCTCACTGAAGAGATCAGATAGCGGACGTTGTAAACTTTTGCCGTCGATAACTTGCACTAAAAATCCTTTCTTCACTCCTGCCGGTTCTGAAGTAGCATGAAAAATGTTTTTCCAAGCTTCTATATCCCCTTCGTGCAAATATTCCCTAAACATGGCTATCAGTCGAAAGCTATTCTCCAGACGACGCTGTTTCTGGTTGCCTAAATACGTCTGTATAGCTATGCATCCGCCAACTACGGTGAGGATGAAGGGAGTCCAGTTTCTAACCTCAGCTAATACACACATCTGCAAAGTGATTTAAAGTATTTTTGGATTTATCCAACTGTTAATTATACAGAAACTTTCCGAATAACCAAAGTAAGAATATATGGAAACTTTTGGCATATCACCCCGTTTTGTAGATTCCTGACTATCAGCCGAGATACAAAGAACTTTTCAGCGACCATAGCACCAATTATAATTCTTCAGGTAACTGAGCAGACTAACTAAAAGTTGCGATGACGGAGCAAATTCTTTCTCTACTCTTGTACTTAATTGTCATTTTAACGGCTTTTTGGTTTATTAGCCCCCAAAAAAAGTCCCGTAGTCATTCCCGCATATCATCTTGCTTGTTTGCTAGAAGATGCTCCTGAAAGCTCTTTAAAGGGTCAATTTTTTCCCCTGGCTACTCCCTTGGCTACACCGATCGCCTGTACTGTTCCGCAGGTGTGGCGTAGTATATATAGGCAGTCTCTGGCAAAACCAGATACTAACTATTGGCAATGGCGCGGTATGCCCGAAAATGAGCAGTTTTGTCGGGAATTAGGGGAATTATTGCAATTAAATCCGGCTAGAGGTTACGCTCAGGAAATTCTGGAAAGTCTCGCCTTGGGTCAAGATCCTTTTTATCATCTTTACTGGGATCTAAAAGCGATCGCTAATGGTAACTTTAACACTATCGGGACTAATAAACTAGCTGAGGGCAGATTTGCCCAGCGAGATTTGCGAACTCATCAGCAGATGCGGAGGGATTTTCGTCAATGGCATTTACAAGCTTGTGAACAGTTGGGAAAAGAGCGGGTTAAAGCGGTTTATCGGCTGTGTTATGGGTCAGATTGGTCATTAATCGCCCAAATTCTCTATCCTTCGCCCCGTTCCTTGGCCGTGATGATTATGGAGTCGCCTAATCCCGTTTGGTGGCGAGTTTTGGGGATTACTCCTTTGAGCAAGACTAGCCGGATTGAGAATAATTATAAAACTCTCTTGTGTTATTGGCATCCCGATCGCAATTCCCATCCCAATGCTACAGAAATCACCGCCCATCTTAATCGTGCCTACGATTGTTATCAAGGTTTTCAGGAGATGAGCAGTCAAAATAATGCACCTGTGTGGACGAAAATCCGTCGCTGGATTCCTTAGGCTTGACTCTAGTTTTTCCCTTGACTTCTTCCTTAACGAAAGAATGTTAGTCTAGGAACAATTTACGACCACGCTTGCACTCTCAGGGTAATGAATCTAGTGCTTTTAAACAATCGCTACCAAATTGTTAGTATCCTTGCTAGGGGGGGATTTGGGGAAACTTATATCGCTATCGATACGAATATGCCTTCTCAACGGCGCTGTGTGATTAAAAAATTGCAGCCAGCTGTTCAAAGTGAGGAGATGCCAGAATGGCTAAAAGAACGTTTTCAGAAAGAAGCAAGCGTTTTAGAGGAACTGGGTGAGCAAAATCGCCAAATACCCCGTTTATACGGTTATTTTGCCCAAGATAATCATTTCTATCTGGTGCAGGAGTGGATTGAAGGGGAGACACTAACCCAAAAACAGCAACGACAGGGAAATTTATCCTCCTCAGCAGTGCGGGCGATTTTAGAGAATTTACTGCCTGTTCTTGATTTTATTCACAGTCACCGCATTATTCACCGGGATGTGAAACCCGATAATATTATCTTAAGAAATAGTGATAATTTGCCCGTTTTAATCGATTTTGGGGTAATGAAAGAAGCAGTCGCCACCTTACTCGATCCTACGGGAAAAAGCGCCTATTCGATCGCCCTTGGCACCCCCGGTTATATGGCTTCGGAACAGGCTGCCGGGAGACCGGTCTTTTCTAGTGACCTTTATAGCTTAGGCTTAACGGCGATTTTTTTATTAACGGGAAAAACTCCCCAATATCTAGAAACTGACTCGCGCACAGGGGAAATTCTCTGGCGACAGGAGGCAGAAAATGTTAATCCTAATTTAGCTATGGTAATCGATCGAGCGATCCGTTTTCATCCACGCGATCGGTTTGCCACTGCGAGGGAAATGTTAGCAGCTTTGGCAGAAATATCCCCCGATTTGTCCACCCAACCGACTATCGCAGTTTCTCCCCATAGTCCCCGATTAAAGTCCTCTACACCCCCAAAACCAACCGTTTCCCCTACTATGGTTATTCAAACCAATTCTGGGGAAAAAAAGAATCCTTGGCTGCGGATTTTGCTGATTTTTGCGGTGACAATTGGAGCTTTTGTCCTAGGATATCGGGGATTTATGGCTCTTTTACCCAAAAATGAAGAAATTAAACCATCACCAACCCTCGAACCTTCTCCTAGTCCTGAAATCATTCCTCCTCCCTCCCAAGATTTTCCCCCTATCCGACGACCTTCTCGCCGACGGACTCCCTTTTATTCCCCGACTCCTACTCCATCCCCAACTCCTACCCCAGAGGTGATTCCCACTCCAGAAGCGACTCCAGAATTAACTCCTAGTCCCACCCCAGAAGAAGTAATTCCTATTCCTGTTCCCCTTCCTGAAACAGAGCCGAGTCCTCAAGTTTCTCCCCTTCCTTCCCCTTCTCCTTCCCCTTCTCCTGTTCCAGAGGTGATTAATCCCCCGGTTAATGAGGATAAAATTGAACCGATTGCTCCTCCGGTTTTATCACCTTCTCCTCCTGAAGAAAATAGTAATTAATAGACTGCTTGCAGAAGTCTGACAAGGGGAAGATGATAATTTTCTCTTAAACCTTTGCCCTTTTCCCTACAATGAAAGAGAGCTAATGTTTAGGCTTAATTCTTCTGATTCTATCTGCTCTGCCAGTTGACGCAGTAGATCAAAAATGCTAGTTAAGGTTTCCTCCGGTAATTTAGCCATATTCAATTATTTCTATTATCCCCAGTCTATCATCTGGTTGGTGCGAGGTAATCCTGTTTAATTTAGTTTGCGATCGAGTTGAGGATCAGTCAAGGGACAAGGCAAAGGCGAATCCGACACACTGCACCAAAATCCCTCACGGAAAAGGATAGTTCGCCTGAGAAGCAGTAAAACAGGGGAAAACACCTGAGACTCTTTCCCCTGTCAATCCCTAAGCTAGGGAGAAGAATGTAAAGATTTATTAAATTGTAGCTTTTGACACAGTTGTTTTTTTGGGATGTGTATCCTTCTGTTGTCTGCCTTTGAGGTTGGGTGGCGATCGCCTGACATTTTGGGAAATTTACCAAATTCTTTGAACGGGGTAACGGTCAAATATTTCATCAATGCTCAGAATCGGCATAATTTCGGTTATTGATTGGGATATTAAAAGTCGATCAAAGGGGTCTTTATGATAGTGGGTAAGGGTTGCTATTGTCCAGATATGAGCTAGATCAATAGAAAGTATTTCTAGATTATTAATGGTTATTTGATTTTTAATTAATTCCTGTAAGGATGGGTTAAGTTGTAATTTTCCCAGTTGCAGTTTTATTTGCATTTCCCAGACACTAGCAACGCTTAAAAACAAGCGATTATTTCGATCAAATAACAAATCTTGCCCGGTTACTGATAGTTTTTCTGAGTTAATTGACCACCAAATAAAGCTATGGGTATCTAATAAAAGTTGCATGGGTTAAGTTGACGGCAAGAGTTCATCGGTTAGGGGTTCGTTAAAGTCATCGCTGATCCAGCCTTGACCTTGATATAATCCTGCAATTCTACCTGTTTGGGTTATTTGGGTTTGATGGTGTTGATTGACTATAGATTCCAAAAAATCGAGAATTTCTTGTTGTTGTTGGACAGGTAATGTCTGAAGGGTTTGCAACAAAGGAGAATTGGTATCTAGGTCAGCATTGTTCATAACGATTTGATTTGAGGATTTTGGGGGAATACCT
>JAADBR010000044.1 GCA_009995705.1 Microcystis aeruginosa W13-11 | reverse complement strand
ACTAAATGTCGATGATTTTGGTGTAGTTTATCGCTCTCTAACCCACAATGAGGACAGGTTGCTTTTTGATTTTTCGATTCGATTCGGCAAACTATACCGATATTTTCTAGGTGTAGATAGCCTTGAATAGAGGTTCCTTTTAGGTTCAAAAATTTGTCAAGCATCATAAGTAAAATACTCGGGTTTTTGGCTATTATCTCAAATCTTAACTCAATTGTCTATCTTTTGGCATTAACCTATTTGTGCCGTAAGTGTCTCCCTGTATAGATTTCAGCTACTTTTAGGCGTACTCACTCTCATGGAATTTTATTTTAAGTTAATTATTTGCATAACAATTACCGAAGAGCCCCAATTATTAAAAAATTGACATAATGGCGGTTTGTCCATTTACTTGACAGTTACGCTTCCTATCAGTCATACTATTAAAAATAGTTCAAAAAAACCAAAGATTAGGTTGTGTGACTCTAACCAACACAATCAACTATTACCGGTGATTGACTCAAGATGATGACAGCTAATTCTGCTTATGAATTGTTAGAATATGCTTATGATGAACTCGATTTTAGTCAAGGCGACTTAGTGAGTTCAAAAGTGTCATTGTCAGAAATAACTTTAGAAGAGTGGATAGAAAAAGGAGATTGGTTGGAATTAGCCAAGCAAGTTGAAGCAGAAAAAGTTTTTTTTGTTAATAATAATCCTGTGATTATTTTTGCTAAATGCGATACTCAAGAAGATGAAAAAGTACGGCAAATCTTTAATAAAATATGGTGTATGGCTAGACCAAGTTACCTATTTTTAGCGAAAGAAGGTGAACTGGCTATTTACGATCTAACCAAACCACCTGCCAGAAATATAAAAGATTGGAAGAAAAATAATAGACCGTTAGAAGTTGCCCAAAACATACTTGAAGTAACTTCAAAACTTTATCAATACAGACGGGAACAAATTGAATCAGGGAAGCTTTTTGAGGATGAGCGTTTTGAAACATCTAATCAACGTGCTGATCAATCACTGATCAAAGATTTAAAAACAGTTCGTTTAGCCTTAATTCGTGGAGGATTAAGCGAAAATAAACGTAAATATGCTCATGCTTTAATTGGTAGATCAATTTTTATTCGCTATTTGGAAGATAGAGGAATTTTAACTCAAGAGTATTTTGAAGCAATAGCACAAAACAATGCAACATGGAAAGCCTTACTTAATGCTCCTGATGATCAGTTAAATATGGAAACTGAAGCTAAACAACATTATATCAAAATATTAAGTGATAAAAGTTTTACCTATGCTTTATTTAATAAGTTGAGTCAAGATTTTAACGGAGATATGTTCCCTTCTGATGAACAAGAAGCGGAATCTGTTGAGCAACAGCATTTATCTCTCTTACAAGAATTTTTACAGGGAAATATTGATCAACAAAAAAAATTATTTTTCTGGGCCTATAAATTTGATATAATTCCTATTTCTTTAATTAGTAGTATTTATGAAGAATTTTATCATGAGTCAAATACAGAAAATATTGATAATGGGACGCATTATACACCGAGTTCATTAGTAGAATTTGTCTTGTCTAAAGTTTTAACGTCAGATTGTTTGACAACTCATCCCCGTATTCTTGATCCTTGTTGTGGTTCAGGAATCTTTTTAGTGGAAGCATTTCGGAGAATTGTGAGACATCGAGTCTATCAAAATCAGGGACAGCGATTAAGTTGGAAAGAGTTAAGAGAAATCTTAAAAAATCAGATAGCTGGCATAGAAATTAATTCAGAAGCTATCAGAATTACTGCATTTAGTCTATATCTTGCTTTATTAAATTATCAAGAGCCTCGAAACATTTTATCACAAATTAAACGAGGTAAAAAATTACCATTTTTAATTTATCAAGCGAATGGGTTATCTGAGGATAATCACTTTAATAATTTAGTCTGCGATAATGCTTTTCAAGAATTTTCTAACTCAGAAGATGTGACATTATCTAGGAATTTTAGCAGTCAATGTGCTGATGTTGTTGTCGGTAATCCTCCTTGGGGATCTCCTAAAACGACCGATAGAAAAAGCACACAGGAATTAAATATCGCTTTACAATGGTGTCAAGAACGTGATTATCCAGCTGGAGATAAAGAACGTTCTCAAGCGTTTATCTGGAGAGTATTTGATTTTTTAAAAGATAATGGATGGTCAGCATTAGTGGTATCAACAGGTATTTTCTTTAAGATTCATGATAAAAGCAAAGAATTTAGACAAAAATGGTTAAACAGTGTCTTATTAAAAGAAGTTGTCAATTTTGCTCATGTTCGTGATATTTTCTTTAAATCTGGTAATAAAAATCAATCTAGTGCCTCAATGTCTCCTTTTGCTTCAATTATTTTTCAGAAAGTCAATCAGACAGAGTTAACCTTAAAAGATCAAGTTGTCACTTATTGGTCTGCCAAAAAAACAGCTATGATTAAAAATATGCCAGCTGTTATTTTGAGTGTTATGGATCGTCGTGGTATCAGACAAAGTGAACTATTTTATAATGATTATTTATGGAAAATTTATTATTGGGGAAATCATCAAGATGCTGGCTTAATTAAAGGGATACAATTATCGCAAACTTTAAAAGAATTACATGACTCTAGGAATAGTGGTCAAGGATTTTCAGAAGGGAGAAAGGATCAAAAAGATTGCCAGTTACCGAGATTACTTCCCACAGATAAATTTGAAAGATATGGTTTAATTTCTTCTTCTTGGTTTCAAAGACCACCTAAACAAGTAACTCGACCAAGAAAACCAACTTTATATCAAGGTATTCGGTTACTTATTAAACATGGTATTAGTCAGGTATCTAGAAAAAAAGGAGAAATTATTGCTCGATTGGAATCAGAAAACTTCAGTTTTACAAATTCAGTAAATTGTATCAAGTTACATGATGCTGAAGAATGGAAATATAAAATTGTATTAGGAACTTTATGGTCTTCATTATCTCGTTATTACTTTTTTCTGACTTCTAGCAAATGGGGAATATGGCATGATGGAATTTATAAGGATGAATATTTAAGTTTGCCGATTATTTTTCCAAAGGATCAAGTTATTCGGGAAAAAGTTATCGATATTGTTGAGCAATTACAGAATTGTAATCCTATAAAGTATAGTATTGAACATCCTGAAGGAAAAACTCCAGAAAAAATAGAAGCACAACTCACTGAATTAGAATATCAATTAGATGAGGCAATATTTGATGTCTATGATCTCACTATTGCTGAACGGGATCTCATTCGTGATATGTGTGATGTTGGGATAGAGTTTTACTATAATCATATCAACAGTAAAGCAGTAAAACCTGTTGAAAGCTATCCTCAACAAAATCAAGGACTTCTCAACGATATTAATAAAAACCGTCAAACTCAAAAAGGATTAGAAGGTTATTTACAAGCCTTTTTAGATATTTGGAATCGAGAATTAGAACCTGATGGTGAATTCAGTTGGCGGATTATTCGTCCTCAATTTCAGGGGTTAGAAAATCCTATGTTAGCCGTTATTTTCTCTACACAAGAGTATGGAGAAAAACCTCAACCTGTCTGCCAATTAGATCAAAAACAATGGATAGAAATTATTGATCAATTAGCAAGACAAGAAAACGGTTTATTAGTTCCCTATAATAGCCATCAAATTTATCTTGATGGTTTAGTTCGTTCGGTTTCTGATACAGAAATCATTATTATTAAGCGTAATGAACGAAGATTCTGGACTCGTAGCATGGCGCGTGAGGATGCGGAGGCAACAATGCTTCAAATTATTAACTTACAAGAATCTCAAGAAAGGATCTAAACTTATGACAAAACCAAGTTTATTAAAAAAAGATATATGGGGTAATCATGAAAAGAGAGTTTTAGCTATTTTTAGGCTTGCTTTAGAAATGCTTCAAAAGAACCAAGAATTACCCCAAAGTGAAGATGAACTTAATCGAAAACTATGCTTTTTTGTCCGTCATGCCAACCAACAATTAACTATTTCTAATCAAGGAATAGAATGGCCTTGTATGTATGAAGCCAATAATCAACCTGATGCTGATGATAGCATTCGAGCTAAACGAGAATATAAACGACCTGATTTTCAATGGGGAATCTGTGATACTAACGAAACAAATCCTGAAAGAATGGATAAATTTTACACTTTAGAGGCTAAAAGACTCGGTTCTCCATCAAGTTCTCAATGGATACTTAACAAAAATTATATTCTAAATGGGATTAACAGATTTATATTAGTTGAATGGGGTTATGGAAAATCCGTCAGTTCGGGAGCAATGATTGGTTATATTCAAAATATGGAATTAAACGAAATTTTAAATGAAGTTAATGAGCATTGTTCACAACTAACCATTATAGAGTTAACTTTATCGCCGAAAGGATGGCAAAATGATGTGAGTCGTCTTGACCATCAACTAGAACGTCCTGATGTGCCACCTAGTCCATTTAATTTAAGACATCTATGGGTAGATTTACGAAGTTAAAAAACTGATAACAATGACGATACCTCATCATAAAAATTCATTCAAATTCTTCATTAAACGCTCATGAATCTCATCACCCCAAAACCGAACTAAGGAGAAACCTAGACGATTGACCCTTAAAAACGCATCCTCAGCATCATAAACTGCTAATTATAACTGATTCTGAATCATTAAAATCATCAATCGCCCTTTTAACTCAACTCTTAGAAATTGCTAAAATAGGAGTAGAAAAAGCGATAGAAACCGATGAAGAAACGGCAACCGCTTGGATAAACCAACAACTAGAAAGCTTGCAAGTCAAACTAATTTGATGAACACAAAAATAAATCTACCAATGGAACAAATTAAAGGATTTTGCCAAAGGTGGCAAGTCACCGAATTGGCATTATTTGGTTCAGTTTTACGCGAAGATTTCCGTTCAGATAGCGATATTGATATTTTAATTACCTTTTCCCCAACTGCTAAACGAGGTTTAACCGAAACCCTACAAATGCGCGATGAACTGCAAGCAATTTTCAATCGAAAAGTAGATTTAATTGTGAAAGCATCGCTCAAACGGAGTGATAACTGGCTAAGATGTAAAAACATTTTAGAATCAGCACAAATTATCTATGCCTCGTGATCAAGAATCTCTTATTGACATTGTAAATGCGATTAGACGTATTTTGCGCTATACTGATCGAACAATCAATTAACAGAACTTTTAAAAGCGATCGCACCTTTGCTCTAAGAGTGCTTTTAAAGCAAAAATCCAAACAACTATTAGAAATAGAAACCGATGAAGAAACGGCAACCGCTTGGATAAACCAACAACTAGAAAGCTTGGGAGTAAAACTAATCTGATCAACACAAAAATATGAAAATTCCTCAAGAAAAACTCTCACAACTTTGCCAACATTGGCATATTCATAAACTTTCCTTATTTGGTTCAGTTTTACGAGATGATTTCACCGCAGATAGTGATATTGATCTGCTCGTTGAGTTTGAACTTGGTTTTACCCCCAGTTTTTTCAAACTTCATCAAATTCAAGAAGAACTATCTCAATTATTTGATGGACGTACTATTGATCTCGTTACCATCAAATCTCTTAATCATCATATTCGTGAGCGTGTTTTAGCAACAGCAGAGGTGTGTTATGTTCATGATTGACACAGCAAATAAAGCACTTAGCTTTGTAGAAGGTGTCAGTCGAGAAGATTTTGATAATAACGAACTTTTACGGTTATCCCTCACCCATTTATTGCAAATTATCGGAGAAGCAGCGCGTCGTGTATCACCAGACTTTCGGGAGAATTATCCAACAATTTCTTGGCAAGCAGTCGTCGGAATGCGGAGCAAAGTAGTACAAGATTACTTAAATGTTGATGAAGATATTGTTTGGAATACCGTTAAAAATGATTTACCACTTTTAGTTAAAGAACTAGAAAAGATTCTGATCAGGTAAAACTTTGGGAAAATTAGCATAATTTAGATATTGAACTAACCCACTGAAGGAGAGAAACATGAAAGCACTCAAGGTTATGGCAACCATTGATGAACAAGGACAACTAACCCTAGATCATCCTTTAATCATAGACAAAAACAGCCGTGTAGAAGTTATTATTCTCATCCCAGAGGAGGAAACCCAAGATACATCTCAAGCAGAAATTTTAGCAGACTTTCGGCAAGCTTGGCATGAAGCCATGACAGGACAAACCATTCCCGTTTCTCAACTTTGGGAAGGGTTAGAAGATGACTAATCAACCGATAATTCAAGTTTTAGCCTCGGCGACATTCAAGCGAAATCTCCGCACCCTTGCTAAGAAATATCGCAGTATTCGAGATGACATTCAACCTATGATTGAACAACTTGAGCAAGGAGAATTACCTGGTGATCAAATACCTAGTATTGGTTATACTGTCTTCAAGTTGAGAGTCCGAAATAGTGATATTCAAAAAGGCAAAAGTGGGGGATACCGTTTAATTTATTACGTCAAAACTGCAACAGCAATCATTCTGTTAACTATTTACACGAAATCTGAACAAGTTGATATGGCGGTAAAGGATATTCAAAGCATTATTACAGACTATGAACAACAGTAAACAGATTATAATTGTAACAGCTATTAATTGGACTAACCACCCATGAATATTAAACAAAAACTATCTTTAGTAACACAAAATCTCTCCGATGAACAATTAGGACTATTGTTAGAGTTAGCAGTAAAATTACAAAATAAAAACCCAAATACACTTAACTTTACTGAACAAATTACCTCTCAAGCTTATCAAGAATGGATTGGTTCTGATCATGACATCTACGACGAGATTTTTGCCTATGAAATTACAAAAGGGTGATGTAGTATTGTGTCAAGTACCCATGCCATCCAGTCAATTTCAACAGTTTAAGCTTCCTGCTGCTGTTATCGTATCAGCTAATGATATTAATCAAATTTTAGATGATGTAATGGTTGTTCCTTTTACCTCTAATCGTAATCGCTCCTTTTCGATAAACCAACAACTAGAAAGCTTGGGAGTCAAACTAATCTGATCAACACAAAAATAGAACTACCCTGGATTTTTACCAGAGGTCTATTTTTAACGGGGGAGGATGTCAACCCTCACTTCCAGACTCAACCGTATGGCCGACTTCGCTGATCCATTGAGCAATTTCTGCGGGGGATGCGGTGGTTTCTACCGTGACGATTTTATTGGCTACATCCACCGATATTTGGGCTACTGGTTGCTGATTGTTAATCGCTTTAGTAATGGTATTAGCGCAACCTTCACAGGCAATACTAGGCACTTTTAGGGTAATTGTCATTGTTGTAACTCCAGTAACTTCATAGCTAAAAACTAGCATAAATTGTCAGGGGTAGCTGATTTTTTAAGAGTTTATTTACCATTTCAGCACTGCCGCTTCGATCCCCTGTTCCCGACGCAGTTGACTATCTTTTTCTAGCCATTGGATTACCTGTTTATGGGTTAATTCTTCTAGGGTTACTCCCGTATCTTCGGCGATTATTTTTAGTAAGCGTAGGGAAGAAATCGTTAAACGAGTCAGGAATTTTTCGGGAGCAGTCAAGAGGGAAGCGTCCACATCTGCCGATTCTTCTGGGGTTAAAAATTGTCTGTTTTCTATCATAGTTTTATTTGGTTTCCATCCAATTGTCACCAGCTTTTATTTCTACCAAGAGAGGAACCGTCAAGGAGATAGCTTCCTCCATAGTCGTCTTGATTTTTGACTGTAGGGATGGCCATTCTTCTCTCGGTACTTCCAAGACTAATTCATCATGGACTTGCAGCAGTAATCTGGCTCGATAATTTTGCAGTACCTCGGCCAATTTTACCATCGCTACTTTAATAATATCAGCACTGGAACCCTGAATGGGCGCATTAGCAGCCGATCTTAATAATTGTGCTTCCTCGTTGTTGAGTTTGAGGCTATCTAAATCGATGTCATGTAAGGACAGTCCCCGCAGTCTTTTTAAGAGGGGATTATCAAAGTTAAAATAACGTCTTCTACCCAAAATTGTTTCTACATATCCCTGAGCGATCGCTTGTTTTTTGCTATTCTCTAAATACTCAAATACTTGGGCATAACGTTGATGATATTTTTCAATAAATTTTCTGCCCTGTTCTACGGTTAGTTTCGATTCACGGGCGAATTTTTGCGCTCCCATGCCATAAATAACCCCGAAGTTAATGGTTTTTCCTAAACTGCGTTCTTCGGGGGTAATTTCCCCTTTATCAAAGAGCAATTGAGCGGTAACTTTATGAACATCTTGATTACTACGATACGCTTCTAATAAAACTGGTTCTTGACTGAGATGAGCAAGAATTCTTAACTCGATTTGTGAGTAGTCCGCTGACACCAATAAGTAACCATCTTCGGGGATAAAAGCTTGACGAATTCGTCGGGAAAATTCACTGCGAATGGGGATATTTTGTAGGTTAGGATTGGAGGATGATAAGCGTCCAGTGCTGGTGATGGTTTGATTAAAATCTGTATGCACTCGCGCGGTTTTTGGTTCAGCTAATTTCGGTAAAGCATCCACATAGGTGGATTTTAATTTGGATAGGGTGCGATGTTCAAGGATATAATCAATTAAGGGATGATCTCCTTGTAGTTTCTCTAAAACACTTTGATCGGTAGAGTAACCTGTTTTAGTTTTTCTGGATTTTTTGCGATTGAGTGCCAATCGATCAAAGAGGATTTCACTTAACTGTTTAGGAGAGCTAAGATTAAAAGTTTCTCCGATAGATTCATAAGCATTTTTTTCTATGTCTGCTAAGTCTCTTTCTAGTTGCTGGGACAAGTTTTTTAGATAATTGACATTAATTTTTATCCCATAATTTTCCATCTGCCACAGCACCATCACTAAGGGAGATTCCACCTCTGAGAATAATTGATACAAAGGGGGAATTTTAGTTAATTCTGCCTGTAGTTTTTCTCGAAGTAAATAGGTAGCATAGGCATCTAATCCGCAGTAGTTGGCAGTATTGGGAATATCTAGATCAGCGATGGTTTTTCCCCCAGGAATACCGAGACTTTTATAACTAAGGGAAGTGATACCAGTTAAATAGCGATCGCATAAATCTTCGAGATTATGAGTTAGTTCGGAATGGAGGACATAACTAGCCACCATAGTATCAAAAACTAGCCCTTTAACGGTAATTCCTTGATGATAAAAAACATCAATATCAAATTTCGCATTCTGAAAGACTTTCGGATAATTATCACCGGCTAAAATTGGGCGTAATTTTTCGAGGACTATCTCTAGATTTAAATTATCGCCTGTACTGTGACCGATAGGAATATAGGCCATAGCATTTAATTCTTTTCCCCAACAGCAACCAATGCCGACTAATTTGGCTACACGAGGATTTAAATCCGTGGTTTCGGTGTCCCAAGCGACGGGAAAATGTGGATTAGTAAAAGTTGTTAATTTGGCCAGTAAAGCATCTAACTTAGGAATAGTATCAATAATGTCGGGAGTAATTAGAACCAGTGGAGAAATAGGGGGTAAATCAAACAGAGATAATTGATTAGAATCAGCATCGCTAGTTAATTCTAGGGGAGGAGTGCCACCTAGATGCTGTTGAATTTGATCGAGTTTCTGGAGAATTTTCTTTAACTCCAATCTTTCCAATAAAGGTTTAACTAAACGCCGATCAAAACCTCGGAGACGAAATTTATCCTCTTCGAGGCTAACGGGGACATCAAGGGCAATTTTAGCTAAATAGCGAGAACTTTCGGCGGCGGTTTGTCCCTCTAATAATTTAGTTTTTACCATTCCCTTGATCGATTCCAAATTGGTATAGATATCCTCTAAATTATCGTATTTTTTTAATAAATCTATCGCTGTTTTTTCGCCAATTCCGCGCACTCCGGGAATATTATCAGACTTGTCACCGCAAAGAGCCTTAAAATCTACTACCTGTTTTGGTGTCACCCCTAACTTTTCTGTGACAGCTTGGGAATTAAATTCTGTATAACCCTGTCCTGATGTACTTTTTACCGCGTTAATATCCAGATAGAGAACCGTGGTTTTTTTCTCCTCATCTACCAATTGAAATAAATCTCGATCGCCTGTTAAAATCTTGACTGTATAACCATTATCGCCAGCTTGTTTGGCCAAAGTTCCTAAAACATCATCTGCTTCATAACCCGGGGAAGTCACAATAGGAATATTCATCGCTGCCAAGAGACTTTGCAGATTACTTAAATCGGGGCGAAATTCTTCAGGAGTTTCTTGCCGATTAGCCTTATAATTGACATCAGCTTCATGGCGAAAAGAGGGAGCTGCTAAATCAAAGGCGACCGCTAAATAACTGGGTTTTTGAGTTTCTAGTAACTGCATCAGAGAATTTAAAAACCCAAAACAAACACTGGTGGGAATGCCAGTAGAAGTACGCAGAGGACCCGAACGAGACTTAGCAAAAGCATAATAGGCACGAAAAGCCAAAGAATGCCCATCAATCAGGATAAATAGCTTATTTTGCTCGGCACTGGTCATAATTTAGCCTCTTTAGTCCTATCAAAATAATACTAAATATTGTGTAAAATTTACATTCCCTATTTTGCCCAAATTTGACAAGGGGTTTTTTCTGTATTAGAGTATAACATAGGCTGGCATTGTTCTAACCTTAAATCTTTCTATCTCTTTACAAGCGGCGGATGCCTGTGCTACCAATTGCATCAAGATCATTTACAGGCATCCTGCTTGTACCACTAGGGAAAAACTAGACCAAATTACCGTAGCTCCCAATATTTGTTTAGAATAACTCACTATCAGAAAAATGCCGATTACTGTAGGGTCTGTTTTAAAGCTGTTAGCGAAGGGAATTATGCTACACTAGCATCAATATCTAGTCAAAAAGGCTTGTAATTTATGAGTCCTCATCTTTCTCTTAGCCAGATTATAGAATCTATCGATAAACTTTGTTTAGAAGAACAAAACCAATTATTTAAAAAATTAGCGCAGAAAAAACAATAGCAAGAGCATCCACTGCTCAATATACCAGTTACACTAACCTATAATCCCCTTTTAGATGAAGTCATAGAGAGTATAGAAACCTATCGTCAAAAAGTTGACCAAGAAGACAGTCAACAAGTTGAAACACCGTGACCCAATATATATTAGATACCGATCATATAATCCTACTGCAAAAACTACATCCGAACTAAGTTCGGAGATTAGCGTTTATCAATCCTGATGATATTGCTATAACAATTATTACTTTAGAAGAACAAGTAAGAGGATGGTTCAGCGTGATCAGAAAATACTCTCAAAGCAATCAATATGAAAAGTGAATCAAAGGCTATCAAGCTTTGAGAGATATAGTTAATTATTTGAGCAAATTTAAATTTTTGAACTATACTTTAGAAGCTCATTATTATTTCAGAGAATTACGGTAGCAAAAAATTCGTATAGGAACACAAGATTTAAGAATTGCAGCGATTAGTTTATCAGAAAACAGTATTTTAGTAACACGCAATTATCGTGATTTCTCTCAAATCCCTAATTTACGCCTACAAGATTGGACAACATAGAACTCTGTAGGGATGACTACGAAAATTGTTACATTTTTTAAGGATTACCGAGCCATTATTCAGCCATTAGCCTTGAATCGGCGATCGCTGATAACTGATAACTGATCACTGATACTTAACACCCCGTCAAAAAAAATACTTGCCAAAAAGCCAGCGTAAGGGTATTTTAAGAATAATTTTATATGTTTACTTGTCGATTACATGAGAATCCTAGTTACAGGCGGTGCGGGTTTTATCGGTTCCCATCTAATCGATCGCTTGATGGAACAGGGTCATGAAGTGATCTGTCTGGATAACTTCTACACGGGGACGCGCCGAAATATCGTTAAATGGCTAGGAAATCCTTATTTTGAGGTAATTCGTCACGATATCACCGAGCCGATCCGTCTAGAAGTCGATCAGATTTATCACCTGGCCTGTCCTGCTTCCCCAATCCACTATCAATATAACCCCGTAAAAACGATTAAAACTAATGTTTTAGGGACTATGTATATGCTAGGCCTAGCTAAACGGGTAAAAGCGCGATTTTTGCTCGCTTCTACCTCAGAAGTCTATGGCGATCCCGATGTGCATCCGCAAACGGAAGAATATCGAGGTAATGTCAACTGCATCGGACCGCGTTCCTGTTATGACGAGGGTAAACGGGTAGCGGAAACCTTGGCTTTTGAGTATTATCGAGAGCATAAAGTCGATATACGGGTAGCTCGGATTTTCAACACCTACGGCCCGCGAATGCTAGAAAACGATGGTCGAGTGGTGAGTAATTTCGTGGTGCAAGCTTTGCGCGGTGAACCTCTGACGGTTTATGGTCAAGGTTCCCAAACCCGCAGTTTTTGCTATGTTTCTGACCTGGTGGAAGGGTTAATGCGCTTGATGAATGGGGACTTTATCGGGCCGGTTAATCTCGGCAATCCCGATGAATACACAATTCTGGAATTAGCACAAGTGATCCAAGGCATGATTAATCCCGAGGCCGAATTAGTCTATCAACCACTGCCGGAAGATGATCCCAAGCAACGACAACCGGATATCACTCGTGCTAAAACCTATCTGGATTGGAGTCCCACTATTCCTCTAAGTCAGGGTTTAAAAATGACGATCGAGGATTTCCGTTCTCGTCTCAGCTAATCCCTAATCAATCAATTTAACCTAATTGTCACTGGAGTAATTATCATGCGTGTTTGTGTTATCGGAACGGGTTATGTGGGTTTAGTCACCGGGGTTTGTCTAGCACATATCGGCCATCATGTCATCTGTATTGACAACAATGAAGAAAAAGTCAAATTAATGAAATCGGGACAATCTCCCATCTATGAACCGGGATTATCGGAATTAATGCAGTCTTCGGCAGCCTCCGGCAATCTGGAATTTTCCACGGACCTAGAAGCGGGAGTTAAACAGGGTGAAATCCTCTTTATCGCTGTTGGTACACCAGCACTACCCACGGGGGAAAGTGACACCCGTTATGTGGAAGCGGTGGCCCGGGGTATTGGGGCCCATCTCAACGGTGGTTATAAAGTAATCGTCAATAAATCTACCGTTCCCATCGGTTCCGGGGATTGGGTACGGATGATCGTCCTCGATGGTGTGGCCGAGAGACAAAAAAATCTCGTGGCTGCGGTTGGCGGTATTAGTACAATAGAACGCATCGAAGCGGATTTCGATGTGGTTAGTAATCCCGAATTTTTACGCGAAGGTTCGGCAGTTTATGATACTTTTAACCCCGATCGCATTGTTTTAGGCAGTAATAACCCGAAAGCCATTGAAATGATGAAGGAATTGTACGCGCCTTTGGTTGAACGCCAATTCGCTGACGATCCCTCCTTGCCTCCCGTTCCCGTGGTGGTTACGGATCTCAGTTCGGCGGAAATGATTAAATACGCCGCTAATGCCTTCCTAGCCACCAAAATTAGCTTTATTAACGAAGTAGCTAACATCTGCGATCGCGTGGGAGCCGATGTCACCCAAGTGGCTAAAGGTATCGGTTTAGATTCCCGTATCGGCAGCAAGTTTCTCTCGGCCGGAATCGGTTGGGGGGGTTCCTGTTTCCCTAAAGATGTGTCGGCTTTGGTACATACCGCAGAAGACTACGGTTACGAAACGGAATTACTTAACGCAGCTATCAATGTTAACAAACGTCAACGGACAATTGCGATCGAAAAGCTGCAACAGGAATTAAAAATCCTCAAGGGTAAAACCATCGGTTTGTTGGGATTAACTTTTAAACCCGATACCGATGATATGCGCGATGCTCCGGCTTTAACCATGATCGAACAGTTAAATCGTTTGGGTGCTAAGGTAAAAGCCTATGATCCGATCGTTTCCCAAAGTGGTTTAAGTCACGGTTTAAGCGGTGTGATTATCGAATCGGATCCAGAAAGATTGGCCGACGGTTGTGATGCTTTGGTGGTGGTGACGGAATGGCAAGAATTCCTCCGTCTCGACTACAGCAAAATGGTTAAAACCATGCGCGAACCCGTGTTAATTGATGGTCGCAATTTCCTCGATCCTGGGGTAGTGACAGCAGCCGGTTTCCGTTACCTCGGGATTGGCCGTTAATCCCAGGAATCCGCCTTTTCAGCAGGACTGACGCGGTTGGGGAAGGTACAAGAAGCAGCAACCCTTACCCCTGCTACTAGGGGCGAAAATTGCCCGATTATGCTGGCTAAAAAACAAAAACTTCCTAGCTGACCCTAAGGATAGTTGCAATGGTTACATGATATGAACAGGAGCCACTAGAATCCAGGGGCGATGGGTAGAATTAAATTGAAAAACTAGAAATCAGTTTTAGCAATACATACATATGGTTAGCTCTGTTCAACACCGCTACACTAACGAACAAGTTAGGGACTGGTTACGGGGATTACTGACAATTGCCTGGTCTGATGGGGACTATAGCACCGGCGAACAGGAATCGATCGCCCGTTTCGCTCATGAATTAGAATTAGATGACGACCACGTTCTCTATCAATCGATTAGTCCCGAAGAATTGGCCGCAAGTTTCGGCCATGACCCCAAAATATCAGAAAACTTCCTCCGCACGGCGGTCATGGTAGCGATCGCCGATGGCATTTATTCCCCCGCAGAAGCGCAATTATTGCATAGTTATCGGGATGCTTTCGGGTTAGAAATTGAGGCCCTGTCAGCTTTAGAACATACTGTCTGTGAAATTCCCGAAATTACCACAGAAGCGAATAAGTCCGAGTTTATCAGCGCCGAACATCCCCACCCAGATCTGCTGCATCCCCTCAAAGATTGGTTAGATGGGGTAGAAATGCACGATCCGCGTCTGGCCCGGTTTATCTGCAAAATGGTGCCGCCTCAATGTCCTTTTGAACGCGATATCGTGCTGTTTGGCCATAAATTAGTCCATATTCCGCCCCTGTGCAAGTTAAATCCTCTCTACGAGCAATTAGTCGGTTTACGTTTCCGCGCTATATCATACTTAGCCGATGATTGTCAAGAGGATATTTCCGAGTATATTTAGCCAATTTAACTCAAAATTGCGGTTAAAATGGTATAAATATCCTGCTGACAGAAAACATCTCAGCCGCAAGGCTTTTCCTAGCTAATTCTTCCGTTAAAATTAGGTTCACGTCGCCGTTGACAGAGAAAATATGAGTAAAAACTCCCGACGAGTCGATTTTCCTGATTTACCCGGGCTAAAAAACCTGCGCTCCTATCAATGGCAGTGGCTGGGCCGAGATATCCTCGCCGGTGTCACCGTGGCGGCCTACGCTATTCCCCAGTGTATGGCCTACGGCGACCTGGCCGGGGTCGAGCCGGTGGTGGGATTGTGGACTCTCGTGCCAGCTGCCCTAGTTTACGCCCTTTTCGGCTCTTCACCGCAACTGTCCCTCGGACCGGAATCGACCACAGCAGTGATGACGGCAGCAGCGATCGCACCTCTGGTGAGCCTTCAAGGGGAAAATTACGGCAGTTTAGCGGCTTTTTTAGCCATAATGGTCGGTTCAGTCTGTTTTGTCGCTTATGTCGCCCGCTTGGGATTTCTAGCTAATTTACTCTCCAAACCGATCCTAATCGGTTATATGGCGGGAGTGGCGGTGATCATGATTGCGGGACAACTGGGTAAAATTAGTGGTTTGTCAATCCGTGAAAATACGGTTTTTGAAGAAATTTTAGATTTTTTTCTGGGAATAAACCAATGGCACTGGCCAACCCTTAGCCTAGCTCTGCTGCTGCTCCTATTTCTATTTGTCATCCAAAAATATTTTCCTAAAGCACCGGGTCCCTTGCTGGCGGTTTTACTGGGAACCCTGGCCGTCGCCACCCTCCATCTTGATCGAGAAGGGGTGGCAGTGGTGGGGAAAATTAGCAATATTTTGCCCAATTTTGGCTTACCAACCCTAGATTTTTCCCAATTACTACCCTTAGTAACCGCAGCCGTCGGCATTGCCCTGGTGGGCTATTCCGATAACGTCTTGACCGCCAGAGCCTTCGCCGCACGCCATAACCAAGAAATCGATGCCAATCAAGAATTTTTAGCCCTGGGACTGGGGAATCTGGCGGCGGGTTTTTGTCAGGGATTTCCCATCAGCAGCAGCGCCAGTCGCACTGCGGTGGGCGATTCCGTGGGCAGTAAAAGTCAGATTTACTCCCTGGTGCTGGCAGTGGTGGTGGTGGCGGTCATTTTCTTGCTCGGTCCGCTACTGGTACTCTTTCCCAAGGCCGCCTTGGGTGCGCTGGTGATTTATGCGGCCTGTAAACTGGTGGATATTGCCGGCGCTAAACGACTCAAACGCTTTCGCAATAGTGAGTTTAATCTCGCTGTCCTGACCATGGTGGGGGTGCTAACCACGGGGATTTTAAGCGGGGTTGCCATCGCCATCGGTCTCTCGGTTATCGATTTACTGGCCCGCATTACCCGGCCCGATGATGCCGTCTTGGGTACGGTTCCGGGGGTGATGGGTTTACACGCACTCCAGGATTGGCCGGAAGCGCAAACAATACCGGGGTTAGTTATCTATCGTTATGATGCCCCCTTATTTTTTGCTAATGCGACCGACTTTAAACGTCGCGCCCTCAGCGCCATTGCCCGGGAGACAAAACCGGTAGAATGGTTTGTCTTGAATACAGAGGCACTCGGAGAGTTGGATAGTACAGCCGTGGAGATTCTTGAGGAATTAGCAGCGGAGTTATCAAGACAGGGTATAGTTTTCGCCCTCGCTAGGGTTAAACACGATCTGTACTTACAATTGCAACGTTCTCGCTTGTTAGATAAGATTAGCGAGGAGAGAATTTACTATACTTTGCCGGCGGCGATCGAAGCTTTTAAAAACCGTTAGCTGATAGTTAGGGGTCGAGAAGGTCATCACCCCCATCCCCTCCCATAGAGAACCTACTCGTGCATAGTTTTCGGACTTTATTGAAATTAGGTGATAGAGTTGTCTAAGTTGGGCTTCCGTCGGTTGCATTTAGTCATTATCGGCTTGATTTTAGATTATTGTTCATTTTTAGCATCATTAACTGAAAGTCACTTCCCTAACCTATTTAGGGTTTGCTGAATAAAGGTGAAATGTAGGCAAGGTAAGGGTTTTGTGGCTTTTCTCGCGAAACAGGTGCAAGATTTTCAGAGAATCGTGCTTCAAAACCTTGCGTCTTCATCGGCCCGCGTCCTGTAGGGGCGAAGCATTCGGATAAAAAATCTACGGTTTCATCGATAGATTATTACCCGAATGCTTCGCCCGTACTTTGTCAGCAAACCCTATTTAGCATCAGTTTAACCCATTTTTCAAGGATCTAGGCTAGAATATGAAGACAAGACGTATTGCTCTGGGTTAATCTACTCTGTAGAAGCTAAGAAGGTAATCAAAATGGCTAAATATTCTCCTCTTATCAATGTATCTCCTGAAACTATGAGTGGTGTTCCTGTTTTTTCAGGTACTAGAGTTCCGATACAAACACTTTTTGATTATCTTAAAGCAGGAGAATCAATTGATGATTTTTTAGAGGGTTTTCCAACGGTAACAAGAGAACGAGTTATTAGCTTACCTGAAGAATTTGAAAAAGAGCTTATTGATAGGGTAGCATGAAATGAGGCTTCTTTTAGATGAATGTATTGACCGAAGATTAATGAAGGAGTTTACAGGTTATAATATCAAAACTGTTCCGCAAATGGGATAGACTGGGATCAAGAATGGTCAACTGTAAAGATAATTACAGAATCTAAAATAAACTTATTTTCCTTCCAAGATAAATTTCTCTCCTGAACCAAATCGATAATACTTTTTTCCTGTTAGTCTATCTTCTGCAATTTCGACATTCTTACAGCTTATCATTCCTCTAGGATCTGAATTACCAATACGACTGTATCCAAAAGCATCAGCATAACCTACACACTTACCTGCTGATATAGGTATTAAACAGTTATATCCATCTGAAAACAGAGAACCTGATATAGTGGGATTAACTCCGTTCCGCGTACGTTCATACTGACGACGAGATTGGCTAATTAAAATATCATTACTCATATTGTTTGCTTGTATGGGAGCAGAATTAATTAATCCCACACCAATGAACATAAAAAGGATTTTAATGGCTCTCATAGTGAGTAGTTACTGCAAAAACAACCATAAACAGTACTATCCTAACCAATAAGTTTAAACATTTTCAAGACGGAAAAAAACGGATATTGTCGGAGGTTTTGTTAACTATGTTTACAAATATCGGAAAATAACGGATAATGACGGTATTATGTCCCCAAATCTTAACATTACTCCCATGGATACCCAAGAAGTCTTCTCACTTATTGATAATCTGGTTTTTGATCACACGGGAAAGCATCTCGATACATTGCAATTAGGGATTTTAAAGAACGTTTTTGATGGTCAGAAATATGCAAAAATAGCAGAAGAATATAATTGTTCTGAAGGTCATGCCAGAGATAAAGCCTATGAACTTTGGCGCATTCTTTCGGAAGTGTTAGGGGAAGAATTAAATAAATCAACTGTTCGATCAGCAATTGAAAGATTTATTACCACGAATAGTACCAATAACATAGTAAATTCTGTAAAAATTGATCAGGTTACTTTCTGTCATAACCCTTCTAATAATCGAGAAATAGAAAATTATCATATTTATAAAACTAAAAACAATGTTATTAAAGCAAAACTAGAAACTGTTCCCAAACTAATAGGATTAGGATTAACGATCGAACAAATTGCTCAAGCTCTTGATTTAGATATACAATTAATTTTAGATAGTCTCAAACCAGAGTAACTTTGATAACTTTATCAAGATATGGATGTCAAGCTGCTTTGATACACAATTGACAAGGATAGGGAAATGGGGTTCTTTTGGATTTGGTGGGTAAAGCGTATTCTAAGATACAGTCTTGCGGGCGAGGGAGTGGAAAGAACCACAGAAACACAGAGGACACAAAGATTGATCGCTACTATATAAGTTAAACTTATCACACAAAGTCGAGAAGAGCCTTATTTTCCCTTGATCGCTCCAGCATTTATGCTAAATTTACCCCGCCCACTTCAGTCTGTTAAACTCAACTGTTCATAGCTCTAAAAATTTCACCAACAGAGATTTTTTCGAGCCAACAACCTATAAAAAAGTTGTCTAGCCGCAATTTCTATAATTCAATTACACCTGCTATTAATTTCCAGCAGGGAGCTTCTCCTTCCCAATTTGCCGAAGAGATCCAAGGCAGACTAAGACTGACGGTAACAAAACAGTTTTGCTGAGGTTGATAGCCTGTATTTAATTTCTCGACAAATACGGGATCAGTTATCTTTGCTTCTGTCAAACTGTTACCATTCGCCGTTGTAATTGTGCCACGCCACTCAAAATTTCCCTTTGAATTTTCTTTTTGATATACTCTAAAACTCTGCACTTGAATCAACTGGAGAGTATAACGTTGATTGAAATTAAGATTTTTCAAATAAGAAGGATTAACATATTTAATTGAATTGTGCAGTATTTTTGTAGGGGTTCTACAGTGCTTTCCCAAATCATTGATATTGAATCTACCTACACATTTCCATTCACCGGGTAAAACTGAAAGATTTTCCGATTCAAACCCAAAATCATTGCCAGTATCAGCAAGGGGAATTTCGAGAATATCTAAAACTTTTGGTTCTTTACCAGAAATTAGTCTAACTGATCGTGGAACCCTGCCATCTTCTGGATAAAGAGAATCACACACAGGACGAACCCAATTTCCTGAACTAATATCAATTCCAGCGATACAGCGTTCATTTAATTTCCATGAATTAGCAAGACAGACAATTTTTTTCAGAGATGACATATATTGACATTCCCCCATTTATCCTTTAAATATTCGGCCACTAAACGACGGTGACAATTATGAGGTTTTGCCTCACTACAGAGTAAACAAGCGTTATTAATTACATCTGGAGAAACTTTTGTTTCAATCCTACGGCTACTAATAAGTTGTCTAAATTTTTGTTCGTATATTGTCCAATCAACTTTTTTCTTTTTATATTCATCAAGAATATCTTGAGTTGGAGCTAAGTCTAAAACATGAACATAGTCAATTCCACCGATGACTTTTAAAAAATATTCCAGGTCAGCTTTTTTACTAAATCCTGCTAACTGGGAAACATTATTTAAACGAGTATCTATAACTCTCTTAACACCAGCTTTTTGTAAGTCATCAAAGAACTTCTGTGCAGTCTTTTGAGTAAAGCCGATTGTAAAGAGATTGATTGTCCTGTTCATCATGATTACCACTTGTTTCTATATAAGCAATTGCATCACCCTGAAGCTTATAAGCTTTCTCCAAACAATCTGCTTTTGTGAGAAGATTGCTATTTGGCTCGACAAATAAGGAAAGCTGAATTTCTTTTTGACTACTTGCTGAAAAATCTGTCAAACTATGTTTTAACAGCATTCTTTCTTCCAGATGGTCATGAGATTCCAAGTCACCATTTTTGAGAATATGATAAATATCTAAATCGCAATGACGTAGATGTTGACAAACCAGAATCGCTCTATGACATTCCATCGGGTCTTTTTCGGCACACATAAGGGCAATTCGATGTTTTTTCACTCCCTGTAAAATTCGTTCAATTCCATGATTAAAAGCTGATGTTTTAGCAATTTTTTCGTATAAAGCCTTACCATTGACATAACATTCTTCGCTGCTCGGTCTGGCTCCTAATTCCTTGCCCAAAAACACATAGTAAATGCCTTCACTTTTTAAAGCATTTGACAATATTGACTGATTAAAATGCTTGAGAAATCGGCTATAAGGATGAGAGCGAACATCAGCAAGGGCAGTTATATTATGCTTCTTGAGTAGAAGCATAAATGAGGCAATTTCGTGATTAGAGTGACCGATGGTGAATAACTGCATCAATATTATTATTCCTTCGATGAAAGCCCACAATAACCATTGTAGATCAACCATTGCCTAGACAGGGGAACAGACCATCGGGCTGGAAGTGACTCTATAGGCAGAATATCCTAACTTCTATCCCTGATTATCGGTCAGGGGTCGATGTTTCTCAATCAAATCGATCGCTTGGGTGACACTTTCCGGGAAAATTACCACTAAACCACCCTCAGAAACCGTGCTTAAAGCCTTCTCTAAAGCCTCCGTTTCATCGAGAATAACTTCTGGCCGCAAACTGACATTTTCTTGGCTAATTCCCCGGAGAATTAAATCGGCCACTTCCCCCCGACGGCGACCGCGAGTATCGTTATCTTCCTTAACAATAATTCGATCGAACATTTGGGCTGATAATTTCCCTAATAAAATTAAATCATCATCGCGTCGATCGCCCGGTCCCCCAACCACGCCGACTTTTTCCCCGGACCAATTGCCAACAAAACCGCCGACGGCTTCGTATCCGGCGGGATTATGGGCATAATCGATTAAAGCGTGATGGTGTCCCAAGTCAAACAGGTTCATCCTACCGGGGGTCTGGGCCACGGAAGGTTTAAAAGTCCGCACCCCTTGGCGAATTAACTCGATATCGATACCCTGCACAAAAGTGGCTAAACAGGCGGCCAAGGCGTTAGCAATCATAAAAGGAGCCATTCCCTGCATAGTCACGGGAATATTGACTGCTTCCTCGATTCTCAGCGTCCATTCTCCCTCTAGAATCGACAGATAACCATTCTCATAAATGGCGGCCATGCCACCACGACGGATATGGTCGTGAATAATCGGGTTATCGGGACTCATGGAAAAATAAGCGACCCTTCCCTTGACTTTCTCGGCCATACTAACGGTCAAGGGGTCATCGGCATTTAAAACCGCGTGACCCTCGGCGCTAACCACCTCGGCCACAACGCTTTTTACTTTCGCCATTTGTTCGATGGTGTCGATATCGCCGATACCCAAATGGTCGGCGGCCACATTTAACACCACCCCCACATCGCACTGATTAAAAGCTAAACCCGATCGCAGGATACCACCCCGGGCCGTTTCTAACACAGCCATCTCCACTGTGGGATCCTTCAAAATCATACTGGCGCTGTAGGGACCCGTGTTATCGCCCTTTTCTACCAGATAATCATCGATATATACGCCGTCCGTCGTGGTAAATCCGACTACTTTCCCCGTTTGTCGGCAGATATGAGAAATTAAGCGGCTAGTGGTGGTTTTGCCGTTAGTTCCCGTAATTGCCAGAATTGGCACGCGACTGGGAGTCCCGGGGGGGAATAACATATCGATAACTGGAGCGGCGATATTGCGGGGTAAACCGCGACTGGGGGCGACGTGCATCCGAAAACCGGGGGCGGCGTTGACTTCTACGATTACCCCGTCCACTTCTTTCAGAGGTTTGCGGATATCCTCTGTCACCACATCGATCCCGGCAATGTCTAAACCGATTAATTTTGCCACTCTCTGGGCGATCCAGACGTTTTCGGGGTGAATTTCGTCGGTACGATCCACAGCGATGCCGCCGGTGCTTAAATTAGCCGTAGCCCGCAGATAAGCGATCTCTCCCCGGGCTAAAATGCTGGTCAATTCATAGCCCTGTTTCTCTAGCACATTAAGAACGGTTTTGTCAATAGTTATTTTGGTTAAAACGTTGGCGTGACCGTCACCCCGGTTGGGATCCCGATTAGTAATGTCGATTAATTCTTCTACAGTTGAGCGCCCATCACCGACGACGTGAGCGGGAATCCGTTCGGCCACGGCGGCGACTTTGCCGTTTATGACTAAAATTCGGTGATCACTGCCTTTATAGTACCTTTCTACGATCACGCTGCGGGTTTTCGAGGCGGCACTGGCTAGATCATAGGCTTCCTCTGCTTCCTGTTGATTTTTGATGTCGATGCTGATACCCCGGCCGTGGTTGCCATCGAGGGGTTTAATCACGATGGGAAACCCTCCCACTTCCTCGATTGCCGCTGACAACTCATCCAAGTATTGAATCACCGTACCCCGGGGGACTGGAATCCCACCATCCTTGAGGATAGTTTTTGTGCCTTCCTTGTCACAGGCCAACTCAACGGCTAAAATCCCCGAAAAACTGCTTAAAGTGGCTTGAATGCGCTTTTGGTGAACACCGTAGCCCAATTGCACCATGGCACGAGCGCTCAGGAGTAACCAGGGAATATTTCTCGCTTGTGCTTCTTTGACGATAGTTTCCGTACTCGGACCGAGGGCGGCATTATTGCATAAATCGCGTAAATCGGCTAAATCCTGGGCTAATTCTTCCTTAGAATAGGTTCCCGTATCGACAATCGATTGACACAAACGCACGGCAGCCCGACCCGCATAACGTCCCGCTTGCTCGTCAACGTACTCAAACACCACGTTATAGACTCCGGAGGTGGAGGTGCTTCTAGTGCGACCAAACCCGACGGGAGTTCCCGCCAGTTCCTGCAATTCTAGGGCGATATGTTCGATGATATGGCCCATATAAGTGCCAGTGCGGACTCGTTCAAAGAAACCGCCGCGATAACCGGGGGAGCAGTAATGTTCGACTAAAGTGGGGAGAACGTCGATTAATCCCTCGTAAAAGCCCGGGATTTCATTCGATGGCTTCTCTGCGAGATCTTCGAGATCAAGACGCATAACAATGAGCTTGTCACGACGAATACTCCAGTAGTTGGGACCGCGCAGGGTTTGGGTTCTGATAATTTTCATGGTATAGCTGATGTTCGCTGTTGAGAAGCACAAAGAAGCCGTTCTTTATTGTCTGGTTTTCTGAGATCGGTAAACTGTTCACGATGAACAGTTTTTCAGGAGTTTTTTTACCCCAATTTAGGGATCACTTGCTGTTTTTTGAGATGATAGCCATCACCGTAGGCAAGAATATGTACCCGCAGATTATGCAGACTCAGGGGTTCGTTTGCGGTGACGTGATGGTGGTTGGTGTGGGACATTTCCCTAGCATCAATTACCGTCACCGTACCGCAGCCGATTACTGTCATCATGCCATCTCGTTCAAACATAGCGCAGGTATCCTCATCGATGCCAATTCCTAAACGTTCGGGATAACCGGAGATAGCACTCATTAGCCGGGCCATGCGGTTGCGATTGTGGAAGTGTTGATCGACAATGACTTCAGGAATGAGACCTAATCCCATGGCCATATCCACTAAGGCCCGATTGGGTGCTTCCCCGCTGCTGCCCCCGGCAATCATGTGATGACCCATAACGGCGGCCCCGGCGCTAGTTCCGGCCAGGGTTAATTCTCCCTGTTGCACTCTTTGTCTGATTCTTTCCATCAGGGGAGTATCGGAGAGCAAACCGCATAACCGCAGCTGGTCGCCTCCCGTCATAAATACACCTGTACACTCTTCGATGTAGGCGTGAAATTGGGGGTCTTCTCCCTGCACCCGATCACGAATATCGATAACTTTGACGTATTTTGCCCCCATTTCCTCGAAAATCTTCTGATAGCGATCACCGATTAAAACCGGTTCTCTGGAAGCGGAGGGAACAATAGCGATCACTGCTTCGCTACCCCCAGCGCGATTCCAAAAGGTATGCAGTATCTCTTTACCGTGGACTTTATCCTCGGCACCTCCAATGACTAAAATCGCCGTTTTGAGAGATACGGGGGTAGGATTTTGGTGATGTTGGGTTTCTAGCTCGATGATCATGTCACTGAACGAATAGACATTTTTAGGGATGGAAGGTTTTTCGGGAAGATAGACAGATATCTTGATGTTATTTTCCCTGAACGGTTGACGGAAAAAAATGCGGTTTAGGAATATTTTTCGGGACATCAAGCAATAGTAGAGGCGATTTTAGCAATTTTCTTCGATCCACTGGCAATGACGGACTGTTAGTTAACTTTTAGTCTAGGCTAGACTTCGATCACTCAAGCTAGAGCCAGAAAAACCCCTAGACAGTACAGCATAGTCTATCATGTTATCGAGATAGACTGGCGCAAAATTAGCAAGATTTTAACCGCTCGATCCGTGAGACTAATGATACATTAAACACTATCCCAGTCTAGTCCTTAATTTTCCCTGTGCAGTTTGACATCATTACTCTCTTTCCGGATTTTTTTACTTCACCGCTGCAGTCAGGGTTGTTGGCAAAAGCTCTCGAACGCGACATCGCTAGGGTAAATTTGGTCAATCTCCGGGATTTTGCCCACGATAAACACCGTCGCGTCGATGATGAACCCTACGGTGGTGGTGTGGGAATGTTATTAAAACCAGAGCCAATTTTTGAGGCGATCGAGTCTTTAGTAATTTTACCACCCCGGGAGATCCTGCTAATGACTCCCCAGGGGGAACCGCTCAATCAAGCTTTACTGAAAACCTGGGCCAGCAGTTATCAGCAGTTAATCCTCATCTGTGGCCATTATGAAGGGGTAGATGAGCGGGTTTGTGAGCATTTGGTGACTAGAGAGGTATCTTTAGGCGATTTTGTCCTAACTTGCGGGGAAATCCCGGCTTTAGCAATTATTAACGGAGTGACGCGGTTATTACCCGGGACGGTAGGTAAGGCAGAATCGTTGAAATTGGAGAGTTTTGAGGCGGGTTTATTGGATTATCCCCAATATACCCGGCCGCCGGTCTTTCGCAGTTGGCAAGTGCCGCCGGTTTTGCGATCGGGTAATCATCAGGATATCGCTGATTGGCGCTATCGACAACAACTCGATCGTACTAAGGAACGTCGTCCAGATCTCTGGCAAAAATGGCTAGAGGAACAGGATTAATCGCCCAAAATGCTCCTGTGGGAATGACGAATAGACCTCGACCCAATATTATCTCAGGATCAAAAGTCTTTGTAGTTAAAAAATCTACCCGAATAAAATTTTTTTAATTGTCTCATATTAGACCTCTTGCAAAAATCAAAAACCTTCCGTTAGGTGAGGAGCCTGATTCCTGACCCCACCAACAAACTTTTTCAGCAGAACTTTAATTAATTAAAAAAATTGCTATAGTTACAATCTGTCACAAAAAATGCTAATTTGCCCGCAAAACTCTAAAATTAGTTAAAATTAAGCAAATTTCAGGAAAACTTTAAATAGGTGCGTTACACTATCGAAGATCGTACCCTACGAGAAACCCACGTTCTGGACTTGTGAGAGAGAATTTGTCCCGTATTATATAGTTTTCCCGATCAATGTTAATTTATGTGATGGTACCCTTGAAAAATTGACGATTGTTGGGCTGAAACTGTTAGCAATAAACCTTTGCAGTTAATGTCATGACTTCTCCCCTGTTGCTGTTCTTTCCTGCTGTTTACAATAGTTTCTTCGATTTCGCTCAATCTGATGGATTTTGGGC